>JAEYVE010000043.1 GCA_023432025.1 Pseudomonadota bacterium | reverse complement strand
TCCCTCACCCGCCCATGGGCGCGTTTTGCGAGCCCGTCAACGTGAAACACGATACGGCCTCTAACTCACGCGCACAAAGGAATCACCATCACGAATGATTATTATGTGGGGTGGTCCTCGGGAGGTCCAGGAACCTCGATTGGTATCTAACCGTTTTGGGTCAGATGGTGTGAGTGGGTGTTCCGCGCTCCACGCCCTCGGTTTCGTCGTGCGATCAACTGCTTGGCGTCGGTCAAATTTCGATTTTGCAGTGACCGCGCGCGCAGCTGAAAAGTGAGCTCGAGCTCGAGCTGAGTGCGGCACCGGCTACGCGGCTGTCTGGGCGGTCATGCTCTTCGGTGGTTCGGGGTGAGCGTGGCGGCTGTCAGGGTCGGAACGACCGGTGCCCAGCGCCGAACGGCCCTGTATGGCGTGGAGCGCCCTTCGACTTCGTTGTTTCGTGCGTGGCTGCGTGCGATATCTAGCGCCGCCCCCGCAAATTTTTCCCTCGCCGCACACCCGCCCGGCTGGGGTTGACCGATGAGTCGTTCGTATATTTCTGACCCAAGCACCAGTTCACCCGCACCTGGGTCAGAGCAGACACGCGGTGGTGCGCTCCCGTGCGTCCGACCCGAGCCGGCCGCGCGGGATGTCCCGCAGACTCGCTTCGTGCGGGGCCGCGCGGTGCCCCGCGGCGTGCGTTGGTTCGGCGCGTCGTCGTTTTGGGGGCATCTGCGGCACTTCGTCGCCAGCGCGGTAGCGACGGAGGACGTCGATTCGCGCGACTGGATGACGCCGGACGATCCACACGACCTCTGCCGGCACGTGGGGAGGCTCCTGGGGCGTACGGGCGCGGAAGGGCAGGGCAACCCGCAGGCATACTCACTCACCGAGCAGCTCGGTCGAGATCTGTGGATCGACTACGTTGCCGACACGGGAGACGACGCTGCCGTGAGCGAAGCGGTGGCTCGATTGGTCGTGGCCGAGTATCTGCTGCCGGAGACGCACGGACCTGGCGCGGGCAAGGTCGAGGTACGAGCGCCGCGCGGCGACGTTCTCTTCTTCGGCGGGGACACCGCCTATCCAGTTGCGACGGCGGAGGAAATTCACGACCGCGTGGTGCAGCCGTTCAACCGGGTGCTCGCGGAGCGAGACGATGGCAAGACGCGCGCCTTGCTCGGCATTCCGGGCAACCACGACTGGTACGACGGGTTGGACGGCTTCGCGCGGCTCTTCCGCCGCCGGCCGTACGAAAACCTGCGGCCCGAGCGCACGACCGGCATGTACGCGACGCTGCAGCGAAGTGAGCTCTCCCGATACACGGAGTTCGCCCGTCGCTTCATGCTGGGCGAACACATCGAAAAACCTCCGACGCTCGATTTGCTCGGCTACCGACCCGCGCAGTCCGCCAGCTACTTCGTGTTGCCGTTGGCTCCGGGCCTGCACTTCTACGCGGTCGATCGGCAGCTTCGCCACGTCGACTATCGTCAGCGTCAGTACTTCGATAGCTGGAAGCTCCGTCACCCCGGCGCGGGACGTGTCATCGCTCTCCCCGATCCGCCTTATCATTTCGGACAGCCCAACCTTTCGGGCAAAGGCATGTTGCAGGCGCTCGGGTTCCGCGAAGGAACGGACGAGGGCCTCGTGCTTTCCGGCGACATTCACCACTACGAACGCTGGAGCCAGGGGGCGACGAGCTACGTCGTGGCAGGCGGGGGCGGCGCCTTCTTGCATCCGGCGCCCATCGTACGGCGCAACTTCGAGCGCGCCGCGGAGTGGCCGGGGCCCCGCCAGAGCCGTCGCCTGCTGTGGTCGGTTCCTCCCAAGGTAGCGCTGGGGCGCTCCGGGATTTTGCCGCATTTCGTGTTCGGAATGCTGCTCACTCCCGTGGTGGCCTCGCTCGCCCTGGGCGCCGAGCGGCTGGCTTGGGCCTTCACCGTGCCCGCTTTTCTCTTCGTCGCGGCCGTCTTCGCGCTCATCGGGGGCGTACGACGCAAAGCGCGTCTCGGGCTGTCGCTTTCGGGAATGGTGGCCGCGCTGTCGAGCCTCTCCAGCCCCTGGCTCCTCGATTTTGCTCTTCAAAAGCTCGGTTACCTTTCGATGAGCGATTGGTTTTCGGGTGAGCTCTCGCTGGGGGCCGGGCTCGCCCTGGCCTTCGCCGTCGTGGTGCTGGGCTCGGTCGTCGCCAGCGGGGTGTTCGGGGCCTATTTGACGATGCTCACGCTGTTCGGCGTGGAGAACACCCAGGCGTTCACGGCGCTGGATCACCCCGGCTTCAAGCACTTTCTGCGTCTGCGCGTGCGTCGCGACGGGCGAGGCATCGACGTCTGGTGCATCGGTTTGACCGACCCCCTCAGGTCCGGGGAACAGCCGGTGCTCGTGGACGCCTTCTTTTGGCCGACCCGACGTTGACCGCTTCCGTCTGCTCAAGGGACACTTTGCCCGATGGGAGCTGCCCCGGGCACACGCAAGCGTCGCACTCTGGGGGTTCGTCTCGCAGCGCTGGCCGTGGCCGTCCTAGCGCCTTGGCCGGCGAGCGCGCTCGCCGCTCCGGCGCGAAAGGACACGGCGCCCGAGCCGGCCGCCCCCGCGGGAGCTACGCCACCGTCGATCGCTGGACGTGCCGAGCGGGCGGAGCGAAAGGTCGAGGGCGAACGCCCGACAGCCGCGCGTCAACGCCGAGGTGAAGCGGCCGCGCAGCGTGCGTCGCGCATCAAGCTTCAAATCCCCGAGCGCTTGCGGGGGCCACTCCAAGCGAAGATTGATCAGCGCATCGGGCGCAACGTGGAGGAAGCGGCTCGGCTGCGCCGCGAAGCCCTCACGCTCTTGCGAAAGCTGGTTCGAGAAACGCCGCGCGACTCACTCGAGCGCCCCGAAACGTTGGTGCGGCTCGGAGAGTTGGAGTGGGAAGAGGCTCGTGAGCGCTTCTTGACCGCGTTTCGTCAGTGGGAGAACACGCCCATCGAGAGCCGCGTCGACCCCCCCGAGCCGGACTATTCCGTCGCGCGTCGCCTGTTCAAGGACGTTCTCGTCCATCACAAGGGGTACCGCGACTACGACCTGGCTCTCTACGTCGACGGATTTTTGGCGCAAGAAGAGGGCAAGACCGACGAGTCGCTGGGGCGCTTCAACCTCATCCTGGCGTGGTTTCCGAAGAGCCGCTTCGTGCCCGACGCGCACATGATGCGCGCGGAGTACGAGTTCACCAAAGAAGCTCCGAACTACGAGGTGGCGCTCGCGGAGTACGAAAAGGTGCTCTCCTTCGGCGACACGGAGCTGCACGACTTGGCGCTCTTCAAGAGCGCGTGGACGCTGTGGCGTCTGGGTCGCCAAGACGAAGCCGCGCGTCGCTTCTTGACGGTGTTTCGAGACGCCGCCAAGACCGAGTCCCAGGCCACGCGACGCGCTGAAATCGACGAGCTTCAGCGGGAGGCCTTGCGCAACCTGGTCACCGTTTTCGCAGAGGACGAGAAGAACACGGCCGACGACATGTACCGCTTCCTCACGGACGCGGGCGGAGCCGAGTTCGCCGGGCGCATCGTGCTGGCTCTGGCCGACACCTTCTACGAGCAAGCGCAGTACGAACGCGGCATCGAAGCGTACCGTCTCCTCTTGCGACTCGAGCCGACGACGCCCGACGCTTACAAGAATGCTCTCCGGGTCGCGCAAGGGCATTCGACCACCGAGGCGTGGGACAAGCTCGCAGAGGACTACCGTTGGATTCTTCAGGCTTACGCGCCGCGCGCGCCGGCGGCTTCCGTGTCCGGGGCGCCGGCGGCGCCCCGAGGCGCGCCCTCGGGACCAGCTGCGGCTACCACGCCGAGCGGAAGCAAAACACCGGGCGCGAGCCTCGCCTGGTACTCCGCGCAAACGCCGGAGACGCGCGCGGAGGCCGAGGCTGCGATCGAAAGCCAGCTGCGTGAGGACACCGTTGGCCTTCACGCCAAGGGGCAAGCCGACAAGAGCAAGGCCGAGCTCGCTGCAGCGGCGCGTTTGTACGGCGTGTACCTGAGTCGTTTCGGTCGCTCCAAAGCCGCGTACGACATGTACTTCAACGCGGGCGAGTTGGACTTCTACCACCTCGAAAACGCGCAGGGAGCCGCGGACAACTACTTGGCGGCGGTTCGCATCGACCCCAAGCACCAGCTGTCGCGCGATGCCCTTCACAACGCGCTCACTGCGCTCGAGGTCGCGCGTGCTCAAGAGTTCGATCGGGCCAAGGTCAGCGGTCAGGCGCTGCGCGAGTCCCCGACCGACAAGAAGCTCACTCAGGCGATGGAGCTCTACGTCGCCTCGTACCCCGAAGATCCGGCGGTACCCGGGCTGCTCTTCCGACAGGGTAAGCTTTACTACGACTACGCCGTTTACGATCCGGCGGTGCGTCAGTGGGGGCTGCTCCTCGAGAAGTACCCGAAGGGCCCCCAAGCGAGGACCGCCGGCGAGTTGATTTTGGACTCGTTCAACAAGAGCGAGGATTACGAAAACATCGAGGTGTGGGCGCGGCGCCTCAAGAAGGCGCCGGCGTTCGCCGGCGCCAGCGAGCAAAAAAAGCTGGACGTGCTCATCGTGGGCGCGGTGTTCAAGCAGGGGGAGCAGCTGGCCACGGCGGGCGAGCACGGTCGCGCGGCAGCCGCGTACTTGCGCGCTGCTCGAGAGTTTCCCGGCGAGCCACGCGCCGCGCAGGCGGCGGTCAACGCAGAGGTCGAGGCGAAGCGCGCGGGCGATTTGGACACGCTCTCACTCGCCGCCAACTTGCTGGCGACCAAGTTCGGTGACCGCGACGAAGTGGCGCAAGGCTTGTGGATCGCCGCGACCACGTACCAGGAAATTGGCCTATTCGCCGAGGCGGCCTCGTACCACGAGCAGATCGCCGCGAGGTTCCCCAAGAGTCCGCACCACAAGGACGCCGCGTACGACGCGGTTCTCCTCCGCACCACGGTGCGTGACCACGAACGCGCCATCGCGAACGGCGAAGCCTTCAAGCGGCGCTACCCCAAGGACCCACTCACGGCGGAGGCGACTTTTCTCATGGGCAAGGCGCACGAAGCGGCAGGCAAATGGAAGGACGCCGAAAAGCTGTACTCGAGCTACGCGACGAGCGCCCCGAACCCAAACCGCCGCATCGAGGCTTGGGTGCGCTTGGCCCTCGTGCGCAAGGACGACCCTCGCGGACGGGACAGGGCTCTCGATGAGGCGCTGAAGCTGCACGGCGCCTACAAGCAAAGGCTGGACGACAAGGGCCGTTACTTCGCCGCACAAGCCAGGTACCTGGCGGGCACGGCGTACGTCGCCGAGTTCGACCAGGTCGCCATCGAAGGTGACGTGAAGCAGTTGGGCTCTCGCCTGAGGAAGAAGAGCCAGCTGCTCAAGAAGGCGGCCGAGGAGTTCATCGAGGCCTCCAAGATGGGCGTCGCCGAGTGGACGACCGCGTCCCTCTACCAAATAGGTCACACTTACGAGTCCTTTTCGCGGGCGCTGCTCGACTCTCCGCCGCCAGAAGGCCTCAGCGAGGCGGACGCGGAGCTCTATCGGCAGTCCATCGACGAGTTCGTCGTACCCATCGAGGAGCGCAGCATCGAGGCGTACGAGAGCGGCTGGGCCAAGGCCGTGGAGCTCGGCATTTTCAACGAATGGACCGCAAAAATGCGGGTTAGCTTGGGGAGGCTTTCGAGCGAAGCCTATCCGCCGCTCGAGGAGGTGGGCTTCGAGGTGCGCTCCGAGGGGCCGCTGCCTTTGCCTCCGGTCGTCGTGGGCCTGCGCCGCGCGCCGGACGGCAAGGGCGCCCCGTACCTGATGCCGTCGTCCCGACGAAGCGCCGTGGAAAGCGAGGCGTCGAAAGCGCCCGCAGCCGAGCCGAGGAGAACGCCGTGACACGCGGCCTCGTTCTCTTTTCGGCGCTCGCGCTGGCGCTCTTGCCTTGCGGCCTCGGCTGCGGCGGTGGAACGAAGACGCGAAGCGGACCCCAGGCCGCGGACGTGTCGAAGGAAGCCTTGGCAGACTTCGCGCGGGGCGTCGAAGCGAGCGGTGCGGACGGTAAGTCCGACGATGCGCTGACGCACTTCGAGCGCGCGGCCACGCGCGACCCAGAAATGTGGGAGGCGCGCTTCAATCTGGGGCTGGTCCTCGCCGAGCGAGGCGAGCTCGGTCGCGCCGAGCAGGAGCTAGCGGCCGCCGCGAAGCGCGCGCCCGACGCGGAGGACGTCGTCGTCGCTTGGGGCGAAGTGTGTCGTCGTCGAGGTGACACCCAGTGCGCCATCGCGGCGCTCGAGCCGTTTACCAAACGTCACCCTGAGGCCCTCACCGCGCGCGCGTCGCTCGTGAGCGCATTGCGCGAGGCTTCGAAGACCGATGCTGCCATCACCGAGGCCCGCGCGGTGCTCGTTCAGCGGCCCGGGGACGCGACCACGCTGAGCGAGCTGGCTTTGGCGCACCTCGATCGTGGCGAGCTGGACGCCGCCGAGCTGCTCGTCCAACAAGCCTTGGCCTCCGAGCAAAAAACTGCGGCCGCCGAGCGGACGGCGGGGCTCGTGGCGCTCCGTCGCGGTGAGGACGCCCTTGCCTTTCGCCATTTCGAGCGCGCTGCAGAGCTCAACCCGCGCGACAGCACGGCGCTTCTCAACATCGGCACCGTCTTGCTGCGCGCGGGAGTCTTCGAGCGCGCCGAAAAGGCCTTCCGCGCGGTGCTGGAGAGCGATTCGAGCGACCTGGACGCCAAGCTCGGGCTAGCCGCCGCGCTTCGCGGACGCGGGACGCGTCAGTCACCGGCTCCGTTCACGGAGGCGGAGAAGCTGCTTCTGGAGGTGCTCGAAGCGCAGCCCAAGAACGCAGCCGCGTCCTTGAACCTCGGCGTCTTGTACCTTCGCAGCCTCGATAGAAAAGCCGACGCCAAAAAAATGCTCCAGCGGGCCAAGAGCGACGCTTCCCCCACGGAGGAGGCGTACGCTCGCGCGGAAGCGTTGCTCCAAGAGGTTCAGTAGTGCCCCACGACCTGGTGATCCGCGACGCCGTCCTCTTCGATGGCTCGGGCTCGCCAGGGTTCGTCGGTGACGTGGCGGTGGACGACGACCGCATCGCGGCCGTGTGCGCCAAGCAAGCGGGCGGAGTGGCCTCGCGCGGTGGTGTGGAGGTAGCCGCGCAAGGCCTGGCGCTCGCGCCTGGGTTCATCGACGTGCACTCGCACGACGATTTCGCCGCTTTGCTCGAGCCCGAGCTGCCCTTCAAGTTGCTCCAAGGGGTCACGACGGAGGTCGTGGGCAACTGTGGCATGGGGGCGGCGCCGTTCGACGCTGCGGCGGACGTGCTGCGCATGTTCCATCGAGGGCGAGCGCTCGCCCCGTGGTCCGGGTTCGCCGAGCTCTTCGCTCGCTACCGCGCCGAGCCCGCGAGCGCTAACCTCGCCGTGCTCGCTGGACACGGCACCTTCCGAAACGCGGTGGCGCCCGAGGCTCGGCGACCTCTGGATGCGGGGGAACGTGTCGCGCTGCAGCGGCTGCTCACCGAGGCGCTCGACGCGGGCGTGGTCGGGCTCAGCACGGGCCTCGTCTACGAGCCGGGGCGACATGCGGACTCCACGGAGCTCGTCGAGCTGGGCGTTTTGCTCACGCGAGCCGGTGCCCTTCACACGACGCACCTGCGGAGCGAAGCGCATCAGCTGCTCGAGGCCGTGGACGAGGCGATTTCCGTGTCGGAACGAACCGGGGTCAGCCTGCAGCTCTCGCATCACAAGGCATATGGGCGCAGTAACTGGGGGCGCGTGGAGGCGTCGCTCGCTCGCGTGGACGTCGCTCGGGCGAGCGGCATCGACGTGTGGCTCGACCAATACCCGTACACGGCCGCCAGCACGTTGCTCGTTTCGCTCGTGTCACGCGGAGCGTTGGTCGGCTCCGGACGCCGACCGAGTGAGCTTTTGCCCGAGGACGTGGTGATCTCTTCGCTCGTGGGGCACCCGAAGCTGGAGGGGGCGACGCTCGCTGCGTTGTCGCGTCTTTGGGGTGTGACTCCCGTGGACGCGGCGCGGCGCGTGCTCGAGTACGACGCCGACGCGTGGGTGGTGGTGCACGCCATGTGCGAAGACGACGTGCGGCGCGTGATGCGTCACCCCGCCACGCTGATCGGCTCCGACGGGATCCCGAGCGAACGGGGCCGCCCGCACCCGCGCCTCTTCGGGACCTTCCCGCGAGTCTTGGGCCACTACGCGCGCGACGAAGGCGTGCTGACGCTGCCCGAAGCGATTCATCGCATGACGGGCCTCTCCGCGCGCCGGTTCGGCCTCGCCGAGCGTGGTCACCTGAGCGAGGGCTCCTATGCGGACTTGGTCCTCTTCGATCCGGCGACGGTGGCCGATCGCGCGACGTTCGACGAGCCGCGAGCCGCTCCGTCGGGGCTCTCCGGGGTTTGGGTCAATGGACGCGCCGTCGTTCGCGACGGGATCCACCTGGGCGCTCGCCCCGGTCGTCTCCTCGCGCGAGCCGCCTGAGCCAACGAGTGACCCAGACGGGAGACGCGCCGCCGTGCTCGGCATTGGGGCTCGCACGTGTCGAGTCCGCCTGCTCGCCGTCGGCTTGCTGCGGCCGGCGCGCGGCGACGCGTCTCCCGCCCGGGTCCGCTCGCTCCGCGAACCCTCGCCAGGACTAGCTTTGGGCTTCTCGGTGCGTGGCGTTGCGAGCCATCAAGCTGAGCAGCTCGAACTGCGAGCGTACGTTGAGCTTTCGGTAGATGGCCTTGAGGTGGTTTCTGACCGTGTGCGTGCTGATGACGAGATCTTGCGCGATGTCCTTCACGCGCCGCCCGGAGGCGAGCGCCTCGACGATTTGGCGCTCGCGCGTGCTCAGGCGATCCGCGTGCTCCTTGGGCAGCTCGCCGATTTTGTCCAGGTCGCTGCTGGCCTCGGCCGGTGAAAACCCGGCGAAGCGCGCCGCGGTCACTGCGTCCTCGCTGACGGCGTCGTGGTCGCCCTCGGGCGTGGCGAGTCGCTGCATCGCCAGGTGCTGCGCCTTGGCGGCTTCCCACACCTCGAGCTGAGCCTCTGCCACGCGGCCTACCGTGAGCGCGTCTCGGAGCACCTTCGCCAGCTGCGCCGCTTGAACGGGCTTGGACACGAAGCGATAGATGCCGGCGTTGTTCACCGCATCAATCAGCGTTTCCCTGGTGGTCCCCCCCGACAGCATCACGCGGAGAACCCGCGGGTGACGCCGCTGAACTTCCGCGAGGAACTCCGACCCGCGCATCCCAGGCATGTCCTCGTCGGAGACCACCACGTCAATCGCTTGATCCTCGAGCAGGCGAAGGGCTTCTTCGCCGCCTCGAGCGCTCACGATTTCGTAGGGCTCCTTGTGGAGCGCTGCTTGAATGCCCGCGATCATTTCGGGCTCATCATCCACGAACAAGACCTTGCGCGTCATCGATTGCTCCCCGCCGAGCGTGCCGCACGAGTCAGACTCCTCCGACCCGGGCACATTGGCGCCGACAAGACGAGACGGGCCCGACGGCGCTCACTTGAGCGAAGTGGCTTAATCCGGAACGCGGCGTGCCGCGGGTCGAGTTGCGCTCCCGCGTGGCACGTGTGTTGCACTCCTTTTGGCTTGGGTTCGCGAGGGGACGGCCAAAAAATGACTGCAAGAAAGAGCGTGCCACCGATTCCAGAGCTCGGCGCGAGCTCCAACAAGAAGCGGAAGATCTTGGCGGATCTGCACTCCGGCATGGTCCTTTTGGCGCGTTTTGCGCATCAAACCGACGAAGCGGAGTTCTCCGAGCAGAGCACGAGCGATTCTCGCCGCTCGAACGAGGTGCGGCAGGTGCTCCGTACGCCTGCGGCGCCCAAGAAGCACCGCTGGAACTGACGGCCTCTTGGGGCGCCCGAGTGACCGCTCGAGAGACGAACGTTTCTCGGCCGTCTCGCCGCGGACGTTCGGTCTCCGAGTTGCGGGCACGGCTGCCATCTGCAATCGGGAGTCGGAGTCCGCCGTGAGAGATGCTGGAAAGGCGTCGAGCTGTCTCGGGACGTGCGCTCGTTTTCGGGATGGCTGACTCGGGTCGAACGCGCCTCTTCACTACCGAGCGCGCCGACGAATTCCGTCGCCGCGTTCGGCGCCACGGCCATCTCGCTTGGGCGCCTTGGGGGTACGCTTTTGCAGGCTGCGCTGCGCGCCCAGCTCGCTGGACAGCTTGCGAAAGCTCTCCAAGCGCTCTGCGGAGAGCGCGCCGCTGCGGAGGGCGGCCTGCACGGCGCAGCCGGGCTCCGCGTGATGCCGACAGTCCGTAAAACGGCACGAGGCGGCGATGGCGTGCACGTCATCGAACCCGCCCACGTCTTCTTCCGTATCTGCGGAGAGCGCGAACTCGCGCATCCCGGGCGTGTCGATCAAGAGCGCTCCGCCGTCCATCACGAACAGCTCGCGGTGCGTCGTCGTGTGGCGGCCGCGCGCGTCGTGCTCGCGCTCTTCTTGCGTGCGCTGCACCCCGCGGCCCAAGAGCGCGTTGACGATGCTCGATTTTCCGACGCCCGACACGCCGACCAAGCCGACCGTGAGCCCGGGCGTGAGGCGAGCGCGTAGGGCGTCGAGCCCGGCAGCGTCCAGGGCGCTGACCGCCAGGACGGGGCAAGGAGCGAAGCGCTCGCCGAGCTCCCGCGCGAGATCGGGGGCATCGGGCGACAAATCCGCTTTGTTCAGCACGATGAGCGCTTCGGCTCCACCTTGCGCGACGGCGGCCAAGTAGCGTTCGATGCGGCGCGGGTTGATGCTGCGCCGCGCGGCTGCGTCCTCCGCGTCGGGATGAGCCAGGGCGCTCACCAGCACCACGAGATCCACGTTGGCAACGATGGTCTGCGATTGACGCCGTCGCCCCGCGACGCCGCGCTCGAGGTGGGTGCGCCGCTCGAGCATCCGCTCGATGACCCACAGCTTGCCTTCGTTCGGTTTGGCCAGGAGCACCCAATCCCCGACGGTCGGTTGGATTCGGCCCAGGAGCAAAGCTCCATCGCGTTCGTCGTAGTGGCGTCCCGCCAAAATGGCCCGACGAGGGCCGTCCGCGGTGAGCACGTCCCACTCGCCGCGATGCGGCGCCACCACGCGGCCCGGAATGAGCTCGGCCGCGAGGTCGGCGGGGGTGAGCTGCGTCTCGAAAAACGCCGAAAAGCCGAGGTCGGAGAGGGAGCTCATGGGGGAAGGGACGACCCGAAGCGGGTGCCCCGAACCTTGGTCCGTTACTTCGAGAGATCAAGGGGCAACCGGGGCGCCTTTTTTCGCGGAGCGGGGACGCCGAGGCACGGCGTCGGGCTCTGGGCCCGTGCTCCCGCCGTTTTTCACCTTTGCACGAAGAGCACGGCTTCGTTGGCGCTTGGCTTCTGCTATGGGCCCCATCATGCCCATGGCTCGACTCGTGCTGAAGGAGCTCCTCGAGCGATTGGTCGCGGCAGACGCGACTGAGCGTGCTCACCAGGAGGCCATCCTCGCTTTGCTCGGCCGCTCGGGTGACGTGACCTCGAGGCGTCACTACGAGCCTGGCCACCTCACGGCGAGCGCCTTCGTGCTTTCCCCGGACGACAGTCGCCTCCTCTTGATTCACCACGGGAAGTTGAACCGTTGGCTTCAACCCGGCGGGCACCTGGAACCGAGTGATCTGTCGCTGGAGGCCGCCGCTCGACGCGAGGCCAAAGAGGAAACCGGAGTGCGCGAGCTCGAGCTCCTCGTGGGACCTTTCGACGTCGACGTACACGAAATTCCAGGGCGCGCCGAGGAGCCCGCTCATCGGCACTACGACGTGCGTTTTCTCTTTCGCGCTCCCGAAGAAGCACTCACCTCGGGAAGCGACGCACTCGCGGCGCGCTGGGTTTCGCTCGATGAGGTGAGCTCGCTCGAATCGGACGAGTCAGTCCTGCGGGCCGTACGAAAGTTGCGTAGTCACTGGGTGTCGTTCCAGTAAGGCTGAATCAGCTTTGCGGGACATCGTAAGTTTTGCTGCGCCGGCGCGCACTGCGTGGTCGCTCCTGCCACATCGACGCCAGCGGAATTCACCGACCCTTCACCGATCGCTCCCGAGCCGCTAACCTGGCTCGCCGCTCGCGGCTAGAACCATGCTTGCAAATGACGTCGTCGAGCGCGCCCAGCGCCGTGTTGGCACCACGCTCTGTGGCAAGTGGCAGCTCGACTGCGTGCTCGGCGTTGGTGGCATGGCGGCGGTGTACGCGGCGACCCACCGCAACAGAAATCGCGTGGCGATCAAGATGTTGCACCCCGAGCTCTCGATCGACGAATCGATTCGTGAGCGGTTTCTACGGGAAGGTTACGTCGCCAATACCATCGACCACCCTGGTGCGGTGCGCGTCCTCGACGACGAGGTGACCGAGGACGGCGCAGCGTTTTTGGTGATGGAGCTCCTGGAGGGGGAGAACGTCGAGCAACGCGCGGCGCGCAAGGGCGGCGCCCTTGCGCTGTACGACGCGCTGGACGTGGCCGACCAGCTCCTCGACGTGTTGGCGGTCGCACACGACGTGGGCATCGTTCACCGCGACATCAAGCCGGACAACCTGTTCATCGCCCAAGGCGGGCAGCTGAAAGTGCTCGACTTCGGGATCGCGCGCCTGCGGCAAGGCAGCGTGGGGTCGACGCGGGCTGGGTCCTTCATGGGCACGCCTGCCTTCTCCGCGCCTGAGCAGGCGCGTGGACGGTGGAACGAGGTCGACTGTCGAACCGATGTGTTTGCTGTCGGTGCGACGCTCTTTTCGGCGCTGACGGGGCGACCGGTACACGAAGCCGAAACGCCGAGCGAGCAGCTCGCGCTGGCGATCAGCACGGCCGCGCCGCGACTCGCCAGCGTGCTTCCGGACGTTCCGGACGAGGTGGCGGCCATCGTCGACCGAGCGCTCGCCTACGACAAAGCGGACCGTTGGGCGAACGCCCGAGAAATGCAGGCCGCGGTGCGTGCCGTGTTGGCGAGCCTGCCGCCCGGCCCGCCGCTTTCGAGCCCGCCCCGACGCATTGCGGCGCCGCTCGTCGATCGCTCTGCGGAAACCCTCTTCGCGGAGCCGACGCGCGGGGGCTTTCGCTCGTCGGGAACGACGGCGCTGACGACTTCCCCTGCCACGCCGCAGGCTTTGGCGTCCGTGCGACGCCTTGTTGCAGGGGTGCTCTTGGCGGGTTGTACCGGGCTCATCGTCGGCCTCGGCTCCTGGTGGCTCGCGCGAAATACCGTGCATGGCGTGCCGGCTGCGGGCGAGCAGGGTGAGGTTGCGGCGGCACGTCCTTCCGAGCCTCCCCACGTGAACGTTGCGCCCTCGGAAGCTCCGGCGCCCTCCAATGCACGGGAAACGGTCGAGCGTGCAGACGACGGTGGCGCCGCGCCTTCTGCGCCGCCACAAGGCCGGAGCGCCGGACCGACGTCTGGAGCGCGCTCGCCGACGCCGACGTCAACGCCTCGCGCGAGTGCGCCCAAGTTGAAGTCGTCGGATCAGAAGAAGGCTGCGCCCACCACCTCCCGCGAGATGGTGGACTCGTTCCGCCCACCGGAAGACCCTTTCGACAATCGCTACTGAGTGCCAATGCGGGGTCTAAGAGTTTTTTTCTTCGCGTCCGTCGTCTCTGCCAACCTCGCTTGGTCGGGGCTCGCCGAAGCGCAACAAAAGGCTGCCGCAGAGGCTCTCTTTCGCTCGGGCCGCGAAGCCGCAGCCAAGGGAGACTGGGTCACCGCGTGTGATCGGTTTGCCGCGAGCAACCAGCTCGACCCCACGCCCGGGACCATCCTGAATTTGGCGCGTTGCCGGGAGGAGCTGGGGCAACTCGCTAGTGCATGGCAGCGGTACCAGGAGGCGGCTCAAAAGCTGCCCACCACGGATCGTCGACACGCGCTCGCGTTGGAACGCGCCACGAGCTTGGCCCCGCGTTTGCCCCGATTGACGCTCATCTTCGCGAAGGTTCGTCCCGAGATCACCATCGAACAAAACGGCGTAAAGCTCGACCCTGCCGTGCTCGGTGTGGCCTTGCCGGTGGACCCGGGCGCGCAGCGCATCGTGGTCCGCGCGCCCGAGCACGAAGATTGGGTCCTCGAGTTCGAGCTCCGCGAGGGCGAGGCGGTCGAAAAGACGCTGCAGTTGGGACAGGCGGTCCCCCAGGTGTCGGCGCCGAAAAGCGCTCCTTTGGTGCCCAGTCGACCTCGCGAGGACGCCGAGGACTCTGCGCCGGCCGGCGACGGGCTCCGGACGTGGGGCTACGTGGCCACGGGCGCGGGCGTGGTGGGTATTGGAGTGGGTGCGGTCGCCGGACTTCTCGCCCTGGATGCCAAGCAGACCGTGGATGAGGCTGATTGTGATGGCCGCTTCTGTGACCGAGCCGGTTACGATGCAGCCAAACGAGGGGGCACTTGGTCCACGGTGAGCACCATCGGCTTTGCGGCGGGGGCCGCGAGCCTGGGGGTCGGGGTGTATCTCTTGTTTTTTCGTGGGGACGACGGCGGTTCCGTCAAAGCGACGGTCGCGCCGACGGCGGGTGGAGCAACGCTCGAGATCGGGGGGACGCTGTGAAACACATCATCCAACGCTCCGTTTTGCTGGCAGGCGTGGCAGGGCTCGGTTTTTCGAGTGGGTGCGCTGCGCTGATCGATGCGGACTTCGACAAGGACCTGCGGCTGGACGGCGCGGGGGGGAGCTCTGACGTGGAGACCGGCGGCGCTTCGTCCACGGGAGGCTCCGCCGGCGGAACGACCTCTTCGGGTGGCCTTTCGGGAGACGGCGGCGCGGCGCCGAGCGGCGGCGCGGCATCCGGCGGCGCACCAACGGGCGGGGGCGACTCTGGTGGCGGCTCAACGGGCGGTGCGGAAACCGGTGGCTCCGGCGGAGCATCGACGGGTGGCGCGGCGTCGGGTGGAGCGTCGACGGGCGGCGGGGGCGCCCTCAGCGGCGACGTTTCCATCAACGAAGTTTTCGGTCACGATCCTCAGTTCATCGAGCTCTTCAACAGGGGCTCGCTCGAGTACGACTTGTCCGGCCACACGCTCGTCGACACCAACAACGGGCAACCGGGTCTTCCCGGTAAGTTCTTCGGGAACGTGACGATCGGTCCTGGAGAGTACTTGGTGGTTCCGTACGACGAGTTTCAGTTCTCCATCACGGCGGCGGAGTCGTTCTATTTGCTGGATCGCTTCAAGAACGTGGTTTCCGAGCTGGCGTACCCAGGAGACGCCGTGGTGGGCGAAACCTCGTACGGGCGGACCCCCGACGGCTCGAGCAACTTGCAGATCCTGAGCGAGCCGTCGCCGGGCGCACGCAACAACGAACCCTGACGGAACGCTGAACACGTTCAGCGTCGACGCACCCCGCGTCGCGTCGATGGGCGTGCTCGGCTGAACGCGCTTCGGCTGCACGCTTTTCGGCCAAAGTGCGCCCGGCGGAAGTGCGGGGCCAAAGTGCGCTCGGCGAGGTGCCGTTTGCCGCATCACAGTTCGAGGCAGTCAGCTCAAGCTCGCTCCCGCGAACCCGTTGTCGGGCAGGGTGACCACTCGGGCCAAGCCCGACAACGCTGACCCATACCGAGCCGGTAGGGGCCAGGCATTTCGAACGGCGGAGTTGCTACGATGAAAGCGAACCAGCTTCTTGGGGGATTTTTTGCGTTGAGTATCGCCGCTGTGGCTTGCTCGAGCGACGACGAGGGCGGCGACGGCGCGACGACGGGCTTGGCTGGAGCGGCAGGCGCCATTGCGTCCGCCGGTGCCGGCGGCGACACGGGGAGCGGCGGATGGGTCGCCACAGGGGGTAAAACCGGCAGCGGGGGAGACGCGACCGGTGGGCGAGACGCGACCGGCGGTCGAGACGCGACCGGCGGCAAGGACGGGAGCGGAGGCAAGCCGAGCGGCAAGTGCTTGAAGGGCAAAGCGCTCGTGGGGGCGCTCGTCATCAACGAGGTTTGGGCGCTCAGCGGAAACCAGTCGGAGCCCTACGACTTCGTCGAGTTGTACAACGCGGGCTCCGACTGCGTGGATTTGAGCGGCGCCTACCTCGTGGACCACTTCCCGCCGAGCGAGGTGAAAGCAGCTTTGCCCGAGGTCGAGCTCGAGCCTGGCGAGTACCTGGTGCTCTTGAAGGGCACGGACTTCTTCTTCGGTCTCAGCAATGGTGGGGACGGCATAACGTTGTTCACTTCCAAGGATGTCGTCATCGACACCACGGAGTGGGTATTTCCGGACGCAGACATCAGTTGGGGACGGAGCCCCAATGGCACCGGAGACTTCAAGGCTTTGTCGAAGCAAACTCCGGGCAAGAAGAACGCCAAGCCGTGAGGCCGGGGCGCGCGCATCTCGTACTGCTCGCCTTCGTGGGCGCCGCGCGCGCCGAGCCCGGCTCGGCGCACGCGGGCTCGCGCGGGGAGCGAAGAGAAGCTCGCGGCGAATCAGACGTCGAGTCGCGTGTTTCGGGGGCGGGCCCGCGCTCCGTCGCAGCGGGTGCGCTGGGAGCACGTAAGGAAGGCGAGAGTGAATCGCGCGCGCGTCCGCCTCCGCCCACGGAAGAAGCCGGATCTGGGCCTTCTGCCACTGCGATGACGCCCCGGGCGCTCCGAGATCTTCCCCCCGAGCAGATGCCGGCGCATCTGGCCTGGGCGCGCAACGTGTACGAAGAAGCGCGGCGCGCCGTCGTGCGCATCGACACCGAGCTCGGGACGGGCTCGGGGTTCTTCTTTCATTCGCGTCGTCACGTCGCGACGGCGCTGCACGTCGTGCATGGGGCCGACGACGTATTCGTTACGTTTCAAGACGGCCGTCACATGCGCGCTCGTGTGGTCGCCTACGACGAAGATCACGACGTAGCGCTGCTCGAGCTCGCCCAGAACGCGGGAGCGCAAGTGCTGGAGCCCTACGACGGGCCGCTGTCCGTGGGCATGCAGGCCGTCGTCATCGGGCACCCTTTTTCGGACCTCTCGCGAATCGAACCGAAGCTGGCCGGGCTCCTCGACTGGAGCTTGGTCACGGCGTTGGTCGGCGCTTTTTCTCCCTCCTGGATACAGGTGTCGGGCAGCGTGAACCCAGGTCACTCGGGCGGGCCGCTTCTCGCCCCCGACGGCCGCGTCATCGGCCTCGTCAGCGCTCGTCTGACGGCGGCCGAGGGGCTTGCCCTCGCGGCGCGTGTGCAGGAGCTGTCCGCGCTCGTGCCGCGCATCGGCACACAGGAGCCGCCGGTCGTCACGTTCACGCGAGACGCCTTCGAAATCGGGTGGGCGATTCACGTGGAGGACGGATCGCTCACCGGCCTCGTCGCGGGCGCTGGCGTGAAAATCGACCAGGATTTCCCGGTGCGTCTCCGCCTTTCGTACGTGACCGGCACGCATCCGCCTCCCGACGAGTCCGTCGTCCTCGAGGACGTATTTCGGGTGACGGCCGAGCTCGACGCTGGCTACACGTTCTTCCGCTACTACGCGTCGTTCACCGCGCAGGTGGGCAACAGCGTTCAGCACGACGCGCGCGTCGATCAGCGCTTGCCCATCGTGTACGCAAACGCAGACTGTCGGGAGCCCGGCTGCCCACAGCGCGCCAAGAGCGAACGCAGCGAGAGCGACGTGTGGAGCTGGCTCCCGTACGCGGGGCTCTCGGTCGAATACGGCATGCTCCGGGGTAGCTACGCCTATCAGTTCGGCGTGACGGGTAACGAAAACCAGCATCGCCTCTACGCGGCGCTCGCCTTCTGAGACTCGAAACTCCTCACGGCCCTGCTTTTGACTTGGGCGACGGCGTTTGGGTATGGGAAGGGCCTCATGAAAGACCATGGCGCCCCGAAGAAACGCGAGCTCGTGCTGCCCATATCGCTCGCGGACGCGTTGGCGGCGGGGCACCCCTGGGTGTACCGCGATCACGTGCCACGCGGCTTCGAAGCCCCCACCGGCACTTGGCTCGACATCCGCGCGGGCAATTGGTCGGGCGTGGCCCTGTGGGACGACGCATCTCCGATCGCTCTGCGTGTTTTCACGCGGGGTCGGCCCGTGGACGAGACGCTGATCTTCGAGCGGGTGCGGGCAGCCTGGGAGCTGCGCGCACCGCTTCGCGACGCCGGAATCACCGGCTTTCGTCTGCTCTACGGCGAGGCGGACGGTGTGCCCGGTTTGGTGGTCGACTTCTACGACGGCTACTGCGTGCTCGTGACGTACGCGAACGCGTTGGACGTCTTGATCGCGCCCGTGGTGAAGGCGCTCGTTCATGTGGCGTCGCCGCGCGGCGTGGTCAGGCGCCGTGGCGCTGGGGAAGTCGAGGTGCTCTTCGGCAGCGAGCCACCGGCGGACTTGGTGGTGCAAGAGCACGGCGGAATGCGTCTCCTGGTGGACGTGCGCTCGGGTCAAAAAACCGGACTCTTCCTCGATCATCGAGAAAACCGGCGCTTCGTGGGCGAACGCGCCCGCGGAAAGTCCGTGCTCAACTTGTTCAGCTACACGGGCGGCTTCTCCGTTGCGGCCGCGCTCGGCGGCGCACGAGAGGTGGTGAGCGTGGATATCGCCGGTCCGGCCAGCGCGGCGTGCGAGCAAAACTTCGCGCTGAACGGCCTCCAGTCCTTTCCGCATCGAGCCGTCACCGGGGACGTCTTCGAGTTCTTGGAGAAGGCGGGGGCGGCGCGGCAGCGCTTCGATATCGTGGTGTGCGACCCTCCGAGCTTCGCCAAGAACCGGACGCAGCTGAAAGCGGCGGAGAACGCTTACAGGCGCCTGACCGCGCTGGGGCTATCGGTGACGGCGCCGGGCGGCCTCTACGCCGCCGCGAGCTGCACGTCGCAAGTGGGCCCCGAGTCGTTTCGAAAGGCCATCGGAGAAGCGTGCCGCAAGGCTCGCGTGCGCTTCCAAATCGTGCACGACATCGGCCAACCGCTCGATCACCCGGTTCTCGCGGCGCATCCCGAAGGCCGCTACCTCAAGTTCGTCGTCGGGCGCGTGTCGCCTCAAGATTGACGTAGGCCGAAGTCCCCGAGGCTCGACCGAGCCTCGGGGACGTTCGAATGCTCATTGGATGGAAACGCTCACGTCGGCGGAGCCCTGGCTCTGGTAGCCCTCGACGCACATGGACACTTCGTACAGGTCGCCGAGATTCATGCCCAGGTTCTCCCAGGCGGTGAAGTGGTTGGCGACGGTGATGGTACCGCTCGTGCGCTTTTCCGTGCGCACGCTCCAGTAC
>JAEYVE010000032.1 GCA_023432025.1 Pseudomonadota bacterium | reverse complement strand
CTTCATTGCCGCGGCCACCGCTCTTTTGCTCGTCTTCGGGCGCTGCGCTGAACGCATCGCTGTCGGAGCACGCCACGGGGAGCGACAGAACGAGCAAGCCGCTCGCAAGAGCGAGCCGCCCGAGCGCTCGCGAACCGATCGCTCCCAACCGAGACCCAACGCGCTTGTCCACCGTTCGCTCCAAAGACCGCTTCATGACCCAGCCTCACCCTTTTTGAACCGTCGAAGCTGCCCGGGTGCGCCTCATGCCACCCCAGGAGCGACGAACGCGCTCTCCTCGGACGGCCGAAAAACGTGTTGCGTGTTTTTTCGTCGAAAGGCGAAAGGCGAAAGGCGGACGAAGCCACGCGTCGACGGCCTGGGCGGCGCACACCCCGGGTCAGCCGAGGCTCACGCCAGCGCGGCCGCCACGCCTCGGCCCCGAGGGACGCTGCGGCGTGGCATGATCGACGCCGCATGAACGAGCATCACGCCATCATCCGCTGGCAACACACCTCCGGCGAGTTCACGCGCGGCACGTACTCGCGCGCGCACAGCTGGACCTTCGATGGTGGGCAAACGGTGCCCGCCTCGCCCTCTCCCGCCGTCGTCCGCGAGCCGCTGTCGGATCCGAACGGCGTGGATCCGGAGGAAGCCTTCGTCGCAGCCCTTTCGAGCTGCCACATGCTCACGTTCCTCCACCTGGCGTCCAAGGCAGGCTTCGAGGTTCAAAGCTACGAAGACGACGCCTTCGGCACGATGGCGAAAAACGACCGACGCATCCCCTGGGTGAATCGAGTCACGCTCCGTCCGCGCATCGTTTACGCGCCGGACAAGAGCCCCACCCCCGAGCAAGAAGCGGCTCTCCACCACCGCGCGCACGAGGGCTGCTTCATCGCCAACTCCGTCAAGACGGACGTGCACGTAGAGCCCACGCGCGCAACTTGAGCGCTCCCGAGAAGGGTGGGGCGATACGACATGCGTCGACGCGCGGTGCTCCCGCACTGCGCGGAGTGCGGCGTCTCAGCGTTCGTCGTCCTTCTCGCGCACGGACAGCGGCGTAACTTCGTACATGCCGAGCGCGCGGTTGGCCGCAAAGCGAATTTTCTGTGCAATGGAGTCCGGATCGTTCGCGTCGTGGGCGAGCGCAATGACGTCCGTCAACGCGGAGCGCGCCAAACGCACCTCGGCCAAGAGCCACCGAACGTCCTCCGGGGAAACCGGACGTTCGCTCACGAGCGCTCGCTCGATGTCCCGCGCCCGCCACTCCACCAGCACGCTGCGCGTCGGCAACGTACCCGAGCCGCCGCAGTCCGGACAGTCGACGACGCCGTAGTCCGTCGGTGTTTCTCCCGTGCCGAGGCAGCTCTCGCAACGACCCACGGCTTCTTCTTTGGCGTCTCGCGTGTTGGCCTGCATGTCTCCCGCCTCTTAACACGAGCTCCGGGCCCGCGTCTGCCGCAGAACTGCGCCTTTCTTCGCACGCAGAGAAGCGCTCACGCCTTGATGCGGTAGCCCGTACGGAAAATCCAGGCGACCACGACGAGGCACACGCCCAAGAAGGCGAGGGTCATGCCGAGGCTCACGCCGACCCCCACGTCCGAGATACCGTAGAAGCTCCACCGAAAGCCGCTCACCAGATAAACGACGGGGTTGGCCAGCGTCACCTTCTGCCAAAAGGGCGGCAGCATGTTGATGGAGTAGAAGCTGCCGCCCAAAAACGTGAGCGGCGTCACGATCAACATCGGCACGATTTGCAGCTTTTCGAAGCCGTCCGCCCACACGCCGATGATGAAGCCAAAGAGGCTGAACGTGACGGACGTCAGCACCAGAAACCCCGCCATCCACACCGGGTGAGCCACCTCGTAGGGCACGAACAGGCGCGCCGTCGCCAAAATGATTGCCCCGAGCAGTACGGACTTGCTGGCGGCGGCGCCCACGTAGCCGAGCACGATTTCCGCCGCGGAGATGGGCGCCGAGAGCACCTCGTAGATCGTGCCCGAGAAGCGCGGCATGTAGATGCCGAACGAGGCGTTCGAAATGCTCTCCGTGAGAATGGAGAGCATGACGAGCCCCGGCACGATGAACGCGCCATAGCTCACACCGTCGATTTCGACCATGCGCGAGCCAATCGCGGAGCCGAACACGATGAAGTAAAGCGAGGTGGAAATGACGGGCGACACGATGCTCTGAAGCAGCGTGCGGAACGTGCGCGCCATTTCGAACTTATAGATGGCGCGGATGGCGTAAACGTTCACGAGCGCCCCCGAACGAGGTTCACGAAGATTTCCTCCAGCGAGCTCTCCGTCGTACGCAGATCCTTGAAGTCGACGCCATGCTCGGCGAGTCCCTTCAAGAGACTCGCGATGCCCGTGCGCTCGCCTTGCGCGTCGAAGGTGTAGACGAGCTCCCGACCGTCCTCCGAGAGCTCCAACGGCTCGGAAGCAAAGGCCGCCGGCACCGCTGCGAGCGGGGTTTGAAGCTGAAGCGTGAGCTGCCGCTTGCCGAGCTTCTGCATGAGGCGGCGCTTTTCCTCGACGAGGACGAGCGCACCTTGATGGATGACACCAATGCGATCAGCCATGTCCTCGGCCTCCTCGATGTAGTGCGTCGTCAGAATCACGGTGACTCCGCTCTGCCGCAGCTCGCGAACCATCTGCCACATTTCGCGGCGCAGCTCGACGTCCACGCCAGCGGTCGGCTCGTCCAAGAACAAAATTTCCGGCTCGTGCGAGAGCGCCTTGGCGATCATCACGCGACGCTTCATGCCGCCGGAGAGCGTCATGATCTTGTTCGATCGCTTTTCCCACAAGGACAGCTGCCGGAGCACCTTCTCCACGTAGGCTGGGTTTTTGGGCTTTCCGAACAAGCCGCGGCTGAAGGTCACCGTGTCCCACACGGTCTCGAACATGTCCGTCGTCAGCTCCTGCGGCACGAGCCCAATCTTGCTGCGCGCGGCGCGATACTCCTTGGCGATGTCGTGACCGCCCGCGAGCACGGTCCCGGTCGAAGGGTTCACGATGCCGCACACGATGCTGATGAGCGTCGTCTTGCCGGCCCCGTTCGGGCCCAACAGCGCGAAAATTTCGCCACGGAAAATTTCTAGATCGACGCGTTTCAGTGCCTGAAACCCCGACGCGTACGTCTTGCTCAGGTCGCGCACGGACACGACGACGTGTCGGTTCGACTCGTAGTTCGAATGCTCTGGTGCCAACGAAGTCATGAAAAGGGACGAGCACTCGCTCGCTTGGCGAATGCTAGCCACCCCCCGAGTCCTTTGCGACCCCAATTGCCTCACGTTTCTTCGATCACGAGAGCCGCGTTGCACCGCGGAGGCGCAGAAGTCCTCTCCGCACTGGACAGGACAGTGCGAGCCTCTCCGTCTCATCGGCGAGAAAAGCCTTCACGTGCTGGGCCGTGCCAGCGTGAGCGCCGACCGACAAGAGATCGTCATCGAGCGCTCGAAAGAGCCGGTCCTCGACGTTCGCGGGCGCCTCGTGCACCGCGCCGACGGCAGTCACGGAGCATTCTTGTTCGAGCTTTCTCCCGTCGGAGTCGGAGCCTATCTCTCGCCGAACCACGCTGGGATTTCGCTCTTGGCCGACGAAAAGTGGCTCGAACGAGAGCTTGCCGCGCTGCCGCGTTGACCCACGACGCCGTTCGCTGATGGCACGACGCAACTTCTTCGCTCCACGCCCCCACTGACCCGAGCGGGCGAGGGCAAGCCGGCTAGGGCCTCTGCGGTGTTTGACGCTGAACGCGTTTAGCTCACGGTTCAGTAGGCGGGGCTTGCCTCCGCCCGCGCGTTTCCCACCTTCGAGAGGAATCACCATGGTAAACTCGAGCCGAATGCTCGCTCAGCATCCACACTTTTGGGCGATGCCGGGGATGTTGATCGACTCACCGGAGGACGGCGTGGTGCGCTGCTTGAAGCGCAACGATCACCAAGGGCCACCGGTGCTCAGCGACTGGGCCACGCAGGGCTGCCTGCTCGAGCTCCTTCGAGAGAGCCGCAACGTGAAGCACGCGGACGTTCGCTTCGAGCAAGGGCGCTGGACGCTGCGCTGTGACATCCGTGACCAGCCGCTCGAGCTCACCGAGGAGTCACTCGGAGACGCGCTCGCCTCGGCGATTCTGGCAGCGTGGGAACAGCGCTACTACGACGCGCTCACCAAGAGCCGCGGCGAGCGTTTGGTTTGACGAGCCGTGCCGCGCGGAGCCGCCGCGCGCATACGGTGTCGCCGTCTACGGCACAGACGCAAAGAGAGCGCTCACGCGTAGAAGACGCCCTCGCCCACCGAAATGCATTGTCCGCCCACGCGGAGGTCGACGATTTGTCCCCCCGCGTGCGTTACGGCCGTGTGCAACGTACTCGGGCGCCCCAGGTAGTCGCCTTGCCGGAAGGTCACGCTGGTGTTTTCCGGCAGCGTCACCAAACCGTGCCGGAGCAGGTACCCCAAGAGCGGCGCACACGCGTGCTCCGAGGCCGGCTCTTCCCACACGCCCAGCGCCGGCGTGAAGACACGCAGGTGAGCGAGCGCGGCGCCTTGGGAGCCCGCCGTGCTGTACACGAGGAGATTGGGCGCTTCGAACCGACGCACCGTGCGATCCCAAATGCTGCTGCGAAGCTCGACGCGATCCAGCACGTCTCGCCCCGTGACCGGCACCACCAAGTACGGCACCTGCGACGACACCGCCATGAGCGGCGCGGGGACCAGATCTTGCGGGGTGATGGACAGCAAAGCGGCGACCGTTTCGCGCTCGGGGTACACGCCGCCGAACGTGGGAAGCTCACCGCGCACCGTCAAAACCGGCGCAAACCCGGACACGGAAATGGGGCCGCTGCTTTGCTCGAGCACGACGCGCCCCGGACGCGGTGACGGACGGCTGCTCACCGCGCCGCGAGCATCCAGCTCCAGCGCGAACACGGTGGCGATGCTCGGAAGCCCAGCGCGCGGCAGCTCGACCGTAGGGCTGAAGACGCGGACTCGTGCTCGCGCGCCGCCGCTGAGCACCGTTTCGTCGGAAGGAGGAAAAACGAACGCGCACTGCGGCAAGTTGAGCTCACGAGCGATGGCCGCCATCGCTGCATCGCTCAGGCCCGTGGCGTCGGTGAAGACGGCCACCGGTTTCCCCGCGAACGGTCGCTCAGCGAACACGTTGACGAGCCGGTAGTTGTAGGCGCCTAGGTGCGCGTTTGACATGAAGGCTCCGCTTTCGTGCAGCCGATCGAGCGCGCTGTCTCCTCGGACAATCGTACCGACGAGTCTTTTGGCAGGAGACGCATCAGACACGCTCGAGAAACGGACCGCGATCGACGCTGGTACCGTCCGGCGTCGACACCTTGGCTCGCCGAGCGACCCGTTTGCAAGAGCCATCCACCGCCTCGAGGCAATCCCCGGGGAGCCCCGGTTGGAAACAAAGGCAACCACTCGTTCAGCAGGCAGGCTGCAAAATTTTCCACTGAAGTCACGAGCAACTAACGCTTCGCGCCTTCGTGGCGGGCGAAGTGAATCCGCAAAAAAAACTCGGAAAAAACACGAAAAAGGCCCAACGCGTCGCGTTCGAAAGCCCGGCCATCGGCAGCTCCCGAAGCCAAAAACGCAGGGTTTGCTCTCTCGCCGGCCGGTCAACCCATTTTTCGACGGAACGCGGGTTTATATTTACAAACCCCTAACCTCTGGATAACTACCCATGTCAACTGCCATGTCTGCCGCACCCGATTCAAAGCGCTTCGTGCTGATTCCGGTCGCCTCGGAGGACCAACCTCCCCCAGACGGGCAGGCCCAGGTTGGTCATGCCTCCGCGCAGGCGCGCGCGGTGCAGTCGTCGGCAGAAGACGGTTTGGACCGTCATTCGGACATCAGCGCGCTTCTTCGCCCGCCCGCGGGCAGCGCGCCGAACCTCGACGCGATCGCCGCAAAGGTCAAAGCGCTCGCCACGGGAAACTCCACGAGCGAGGTGCTGCAGCTCGGTGAGCTCATCTTCCGGGAAGTGTATGGCTCACAACGCATGTTGCTCCACAAGGGTGGACGCCAGGCGTCGCTCCGCCGTCTCGCCGCCCATCCGGACGTACCGTGCAAGGTCACCACGCTTTGGCGCGCGGTCTCCGTCTACGAAATGTCGCTGCGTTTGCCGCAGCTGCTCAGCCTCGAAGAGCTCGGTGTCTCTCGGTTGCGTGCGGTCATTGGGCTCCCGGTGGAGGTCCAAGAGCAGCTGCTCCGAGCTGCCGTGCGTGAACGGTGGACCAAGCGCCAGCTCGAGCGGGAAGCCGCGCGCCATCGCGCAGAAAAGCGTCGTGGACGTCGGCCGCTCCCCAAGCTCGTGCGTTGGACGCGGGAGCTGGAGCGTCTCTTGGATCGCTCTGCGGAGCTCGGTGCCGCGGACATGGTGCTTCGGAGTGGACCCGCCGGGGAGGTGCGCGCTGCTCTCGCGCGTTGCAGCCGTCGCTGCGAAGAGCTCAACGCCGAGCTCGAGGTGCCCCCTTCGACTCGCCGCGCCGCGGACATCGGCTGAAGGGCGCCTGAAGGGCGCCCGAAACGTGGCCCCGCAGCAGCCCGAGGCCCGGAGCGCTGTGGCGCGGCTCCGCGGCGCGGGGCCCGTGAGCTCAGAGGCACGCTTCGAAGGCGCGCCCGAACTCCAGAGGCTGCGGACGATCCTTGGGATTGATGGAAGTAGCCGCACGGAGCAATTTCACGAGCGCAGCCGGATAGCCCTGGACCCGACTGGGATCCTCCAGTGGCTCGCGTTGCATGTGCGCGAAAATGCGATCCCGCGCCGACGTTGCGTCGTCGAAGAACGAGCGTCCCGTCGTCACGTTGTAGATGGTACCGGCGAGCGCATACACGTCCGCTCGGCCATCGAGCTCCACGGGGTCGAGCACCTGGTCGGGCGCGATGTAACCCGGCGTACCCGCCACGAAGCGGCCTCCCGCGGCAGCTGCCACGCGCATCGGTCGCACCATGCCGAAGTCGATCACGACGGCAGAGAGCGGCCGCGTGATGGCTGGATCACGGTGCCTTGCGCCGTCGAAGCGTTCGCCGCCGGCGAGCGGTAGACGAAGCCAGATGTTGGCCGGCTTGATGTCTCGGTGCACGAGACCCGCTCCGTGCAGCGCCGCGAGGCCCGCGCAGGCGTCGAGCACGATTTGTCGGAGCTCGAACAGAGAGAGCAACTTGGCCGCCGAGTAATGCGCGAGATCCGCGCCGATCAAGAGCTCGAGCACCAAGAACGGGACCTCTTGGACCACACCTCGGTCGATGATGTTCGCGACGTTGGGGTGGTAGAGGCCGGCGAGTGCCTTCGCCTCCTCCACGAACGAGTCGAGAATGCCGGCGCGCTCGGTGTCGCTGGCGGCGGCCAACGCCTCCACCTTGGGGATTTTCAAGACGAACAGCCGGTCCGCCCCGGGCTTACGCACGAGCCACACCTTGCCGATGCCCCCTTCGCCGAGCGGCTTCACGAGCTCGTAGCCCTCGATCATTTCCGGGGCGAGCTTCTTGCGCGAGGGCGGCGGAGGCGGCGTACGAGTTGCAGCGTCCCGCACGGCAGCCTCCACGAGCGCCGACGCAACGGGGCCGAGCGAGGTGAACCACACGTCCAGCATGGACAGCTCACGCGCGCGAATGGCGCGAGCCACGAGCGTGGCAACACGCGGCGCGTTGTCCGTCATCGCGCGTTCCAGCGAGCCCTGTCCAAGGCCCACCGCGGTGTGGAGCGCCTTGACGGGATCGGCGAGCGCGGCTTGCAGCCGCTCCGCAGCGAGCACCAGCTCGAGACACGACGCGTCGAGATGGGGGGAGCGCCCCGACGCGCCTCCGAAACGGCCCAAGCACTGCCCCAAGTCGAGGAGCGCTTCGGCGAGCTCGGTGCCACGAGCGTGGAGCGCTTCGAGCGCGTCTTCCACCTCGGCGCCCCACTGACCATCGGGCAGCCCCGACGCCACCGCTGCTCGAATGACCGCCGAGAGCTCACAGCACCTCTCGAGCGCCCCCTCTTTGATCATCGGCAGTGCCGTAGCGAGTTGCTGCAAGAGCGCGGGGCGATCAATCACGAGCGCCCACCACGCCGCGAACGGCCCCAGCCATTCGACGTCGTCGACCTCGCCCAGCGCCGTGCCGCGCGTCGTGTCGACCAAGCGCCAGAACACTGCGCTCAGCTCTGCGCGCAGCTCGCGCGGCAGCTCGCGCGAGCCATCAGCCAGCCCCTCCAGCTTGCTCAGCCAACGGCACGTGTCGTGCGCCATCGGGCCACGCCCCGGACCTGCGTCGCTCTCGTTGCCGCACGCGTCGAGCGCGTAGCTGCCGAGCCTCACCGCCAGCACCTCCAGCGCCGTCTCGTCGACGCGGCCCTCCCCCGTGCTCCTCTGCTCTCGAACGACGTCCAAGAGCTCCGTCGGGGCGCGCCGAACGAGATCCCACGCCTCCGTGAGATCCGGTTCTGGCACGGGCTCGCCACGCGGATGCGTGGCGAGCTGAGGCCCCCAAAGCCGAAGGGCCATCGAGCGCGCGCAACCTTCGAGGGCGTTCATGCCCGCGGCGCGCCTGCGCAGAGAGCCGCTCCCGAGCGCAACGCGGCGCGCCTCCTCGAACGTGCGACCCAAGCTTTCTGCAAAACGCGCGGCGCGTGCGTCCGCCTCTTCGTCGTCGTACTGGGCGGCCAGGTGCACCAAGTTTTCGAGGCCGACCTCCAAGTCCAAGGGGTCGCGCTCGGCCCCCTCGACGGGATCCGTCGCCGCGATGACCGAGAGCCAGTCGCGCCACTCTTCCACGGACGTCGCCCGAGCCCGGCGTGCCTGCTCCCTCAGCTCGCGAAGCGCAGTCACGATGGCTGCGTCCCTCTCACCGCGCCTCCACAAGGCGGCGAGCCCGCGCGCGAGCTCGCGCGCCGCG
>JAEYVE010000191.1 GCA_023432025.1 Pseudomonadota bacterium | reverse complement strand
GCCCTGAACCGCGCGATCGAGGTGAACGAAGCGTTTCGGAGGCTCCGGGACCCAGCGCGTCGCGCGGAGGCTTTGCTCGCGCGCTTGGGCGCGTCGCTGGGCGAGGGCACGGAGCCGCCCGCTTCGCCGGAGTTTTTGATGACCATGATGGAGCACCGCGAAACGTTGCGTGAGCTCGCTCGGAGCAAAGACAAGGCGCAGCTGACTGCCTTGTGCGGCGTCGTCGAGCGGGAGCGCGAGCGTGTGCTCTCGGAGCTCGGCGCGGGTTTCGCGGAGGCGCTGGGGTCGCGCTCCGAGAGCGCTCCCACTGATGCGACTCGAGGCGAAGCCGGTACGGCTCACTTGCGCGCCCTCTTGGGGGAGCTGCGCTACTTCCGACGCTTCTTCGACGAAGCGGAGGCGGTGCAGGACGAGCTCGGTTAGGTCGCGCCTCGTTCGTTCTGACCACTTCGAGCGGAAGCTCTTGCGCGCTCACGCCCTGGCGGCGAAAAGCGCCCCACGAATCGACTCATGGCACTCCTGGACATTTTCGACCCCAAGGCGGCGCCCGCCGCCATTGGCATCGACTTGGGGACAACACACTCCACGGTGGCCGTGGTGCGAGACGGGCGTCCCTATGCGCTCACCACGTGCGACGGGACGGGCCTCTTGCCGAGCGTGGTTCACTATGGGCCGCACGGCAGCGTCATCGTCGGCGCGGCCGCCAAGGCGTACGCCACGCGGGAGCCGGAGCGCACCATCGCGAGCGCCAAGCGCTTCATGGGGCGCGGCGCCGGCGACGCGCAAACCGAGCTCTTGGGCGCCTACGCATTTGCCTCGCCGGCGAACGAAGAGGAAGCGCGCACGGTGCGCTTCGACGTGGGGGACCGGCAGGTGACGCCCGTCGAGGTCAGCTCCGAAATTCTGAAGAGCTTGCGTCAGAGCGCGGTGGATCAGCTGACGCACGTGGGCGGCGCCGTCATCACGGTGCCCGCGTACTTCGACGACGCGCAGCGTCAGGCAACGAAGGACGCGGGGCGACTTGCAGGCCTCGAGGTACTGCGGCTCTTGAACGAGCCGACCGCCGCCGCTTTGGCGTACGGCCTCGAAAAAAAGAGGGACGGCGTGTTCGCCGTGTACGATTTGGGAGGCGGCACCTTCGACGTCACCATCCTTTTGCTCGACGCCGGCGTGTTTCAGGTGAAGAGCACGGGTGGCGACAGCGCGCTGGGCGGGGACGACTTCGACCGCTTGGTCGCAGAACGCATGCTCTCCGTCATGGGGTTCTCCGAGGGCGCGGGGCGCGCTCCGGCGGTGGTGGTGAGCCTGGCGCTGGACGCCGCACGGCGCGCCAAACACGCGCTGACGGAGAGCGCCGAGGTGGAAGTGTCGCTCCCTGCGCGGGGCGGCGGCGACGTGTCGTTTCGCATGACGCGCGCCGAGCTGGACGAGCTCATTCAACCGCTCTTGGAGCGCACGGGACGCGCGTGCCGGCGTGCGCTGCGTGACGCGGGCTTGTCTGCGGCAGAGGTGGACGGCGTGATTCTGGTCGGTGGCTCGACGCGCGTGCCGCGTGTGCGAGCTTACGTGGCCGAAATGTTCGGCAACGAGCCGCTTTCGGACATCGATCCGGATCTCGTCGTGGCCTACGGCGCCGCGATTCAGGCGGATTTGCTGGCCAGCGAGAGCGACGAAGTGCTCCTCTTGGACGTGCTGCCGCTGTCGCTCGGCATGGAAACCATGGGCGGCGGCGTGGACAAGATTTTGCCGCGCAACACCACCATCCCCGCGGGCGCCAAGAGCACGTTTACGACCTACGCGGACAATCAAACGGGCTTCGAGCTGCACGTCGTTCAAGGAGAGCGCGAGCTGGCGCAGGACTGTCGCTCGCTCGCGCGCTTCAGCTTGAAGGGCATCCCGCCCATGCCGGCCGGCATGGCGCGCCTCGAGGTGGAGTTTCACGTCGACGAAAACAACCTCTTGTCGGTGACCGCCAAGGAGCTCACGACGGGCGTTACTCAACGCGTCGAGGTGAAGCCCAGCTACGGTCTCAGCGAAGACGAAATCGAGGACATGCTCATCGACGCGCTCGAGCACGGCGAGGAAGATCTGGAGGCGCGTCGTCTGGCGGACGTGCGCGTGGAGGCCCAGCGGGTGCTGCACGCAACGGAAAAGTCGCTCGAGGAGGACGCGGACTTGCTGAGCGCGGACGAGCGTCGTCGTATCGACGACGCCATCGTCGCGCTAGGAGGCGCACTCGGACGGGACGGCAACGCCGCCTCCGAAAACGCTAGCCTGGTGCAGACGCGTTTGGACGACCTCGTCGAGGCGACGCACGCCTGGGCGGGGCGGCGCATGGATCGCGCCATTTCGAAGGCGCTCGCCGGTCGGGCGGTGGGGGCGGTGGCGAGCGAGGTCCAGGGCGCAACGGGCGTGGACGCTCAGGTCGAGGCCCACAGACGGGCGAAGGAAGAGCGCGGTTCGCGCTGAGCAGAGTGGCGCGGTGAGTCAGATGGCGAAGGTCAGATACATCGATCAGGACATCGAGGTCGAAGTGCCGCTCGGCACCGACATTCGTTCGGCTTCCAAGAAGTGTGGCGCGCCCGAAGGCGACGCGTGTGGGGGCGTCTGTGCTTGCTCGACGTGCCACGTGTACGTCGAGCAGGGCGCCGAGCTCTTGAGCGACGCCGAAGAGGACGAAGAAGACATTTTGGACAAGGCCTTCGACGTGCGCATGAACTCACGCCTGGGGTGCCAAGCCAAAATCGTACGCGAGGGCACGGTGGCCGTGCGCATCTCCAAAGAGAGCCTGGACGCGTACTACAACGAGCACCCGAACGAGACGCGCCCGAAGAAGTGAGCGCGGCTCGTCGCGCGCGCATCATTCGCGACGCCCGACTCGCTGCCACGATGGAGCCTTCCAGTTCGTGGCACCGGGATCCACCTCCCCACATTTGGAGCGACGCGGGTCCGAGCAATGCATACGAGAGCGAAGCGACGTCACGACCTTCTTACCAATCGGGCAGCTGGCTACGGTGCTGGCGCGTGCCCCATTCGGTCGAGGTAAGCCGGTGTGCGGCAGCTATTCGTGCTGGGTGTCGGTCGGCTCTTCCTTGAGGGCGCCGACGTCCTTCACTTGCTCGAACACTGCGCTGCGCAGCTTATCGCCGATGTCCAACAGGCGTTCGCCGAGTGTTTTCGCTTCTTTGGTGCGCAAGAGGTCGCGCGTGTGCTCGTAACCCGTGCGGTCGCCGATCGGCACCGCTAGGAACCCGAGCGCAGCAAAGCTCAGGACGACCAGCGTCACGATGCGGCGGCTAGCGGCGATGAGCACCGCCGGTAGGCTAGGGCAAAGGGCGGGGGCGGGGCGAGTTTCCGGCGGCCGGGCCCGGTCGAATCATGGAGGGGACACTGGACGGCGCGTGCTGGCCTCACCCAGGGGCGCCGCGCCGGGCGAAACGAGGCGCAGGAGCGCGAAATCTCCCTCGCTATGCAGCGTCGCCGGGGGGGCGAGCCCGACGGCGTCCGGGGCCGCGAGCTTTGCCGCCCAGGCCCCTGGCAGCATCGCAAAGCGTGCGCGCTGTCGGTCGGCGAAGGACCACAGCGCTTCGGGGCCGCTCGGAGGCGTTCCCGGAGCCGGAGCCGTTCGTGGATCATGCGAGTCCAACACCACGCAGCGTTCGGGTGCGGCGAAGCCCGCCAGGAGCGCGAAGTATCCGTAGTCGTCGGTGGCCACGACGACGCGTTCCCCGGGGGGCACGAGCGAGCGCGCAGCTTCAGCCAGCGCGAGCTCCGCGTGGCGCGGCGCGAAGGTGCCCACCCGAGTCCAAGACGGCCGCGCCAGCGTGGCGCCGAGCGCAACGCCCAGCGCAACTGTGCTCAGTCGAAGGTGTGGGCGCAGGCCAGCGAGCGCGCGGGTCTTTGGGGATCCGATGGTCGAGACGAGGTCGCTCAGCTGAGCTCCCAAGAGGACCGCAGCGAAGAGCCACACCGAAAGCACGGCGCGCTCGGGGTGATGCGTGGGGGCACCCCCGCGCACGTCTCCGGCGACGAGGACGACGAGCTGAACGCCGAGCAAGAACGTAGGACGTGCCCAGCGCAAGCGGGTGCCGCCAAGCGCGAGGGCACCCAGCGTTGCGAAACAGAGCTCCGGCTCGCTGCGCACGAGGGCGAGGGGGTAGCCGAAAAGGAGAGCGGGCAGGCTGGCAGAGGGCTCACCGAGCGCTGCCTTGTACGCGGTGACGCGTTTGATGAAAAAGAAGGGATCCGCGTAGTGGTACTGGCCGTGCGCGAGCCAAGCGAGCGGGAAGAACACGGCGGCCGCCGCGGCGAAAATGTAGGCGCGCTTTCCCGTGCGCCGCGTGTCGTGCAAGGCCAAGGCTGCGGCTCCGCACGCCACCGGCCACGCTTCGTAGCGACACGCCGCGGCCGCGCTGAGCGCGGCGCCGCCGAGGACGGCGAGCAGCGGACCGCGCCGAGCGTCTTCGACGGACTTGGACGCAGCGAGGCACGCCGCGCCGAACAGGACGAGCGCAGCCGTGGGTAGCTCGGGCACCGTGGCCGCGCCCAGCCACGCCGAATACGGAAAAATCGAAGCGATGACGGCGCCGAACAGCGCGGCTCGCGGAGCTGCGCCGAGCAAACGAGCCGCCGCGTAGACGAGCCAAATCGAGAGCACGCCGCACCCCACGGCGACGGCGCGCGCCACCACGAACGAGCGTCCGAGCGCCATCATGGGCAGCCCTGTCACGAAAAACGGCAGGGGGAGCCAGCTCGTTCCGCTGGGATCGAGCCGCGGCGCATGCGCGAGCTCTTGTGCGATCACGACGCGCGCAAAGTCGTCGTCGCTGATGGCGACGAAGCCCGAGTGGAGGACCAGCAGCGAGACGCCGAGCTTGAGCACGGCGAGCGCCACGAGCACGGGCAGCGCGCGGCGCACTCTTGGCCACGAAAGAACATCGGCGAGGCACTGCGAAAGCGCCTCGCCGAAATACGCGATGGATGTTCTCACCGTCCGCTCTGTCGACTCACGAGCCCCGGCTCTCGCCGTTCACTTTGCGGGAGCCGTGGAGGCCGGAGGCGTCGCCTGCTTGGGGGCGGGCTCCGTCTTCGAGGCGCGATTCGCCAGCGAGTCCCCCGGAGAGCCGGAGAGGTACGCAAGCGTGATGCTCGTCAGAAAGAACGTGGTGGCGGTGATCCACGTGAGCTTGGTCAGAATGTTTCCCGCGCCTCGCCCACCGAAGACCTGCGTCGCGGCCGCGCCCGTGAAGGCCCCCATTCCTCCGCCCTTACCCGGCTGCAGAAGCACCACGAGAATGAGAAAGAGGCACGCCATGACGTGCAGGATCGTGAGGGGCTTGGTGAGTAGCTCGACCATCTTGGGCTTCCCAGTGAGGAGTCTTCGGAGAGTGAGGAGACTTCGGAGAACTTCCGTCAGCTTGCCGCAGCGGCGATGATCTTGCCAAATCCAGCCGCGTCGAGCGAGGCCCCGCCGACCAGCGCGCCGTCGATGTCCGGGCAGCCGAGCAGCTCCGCGGCGTTCGAGTCCTTCACGCTGCCGCCGTAGAGAATACGAGTTTTTTCGGCCACTTCGGGTGAGGTCGTGGCGGCCAGGCGAGCGCGGATGGCGGCGTGCACTTCCTGCGCCTGCGCTGGGGTGGCCACCTTGCCCGTACCGATGGCCCAGACGGGCTCGTAGGCGATGACGGCGTAGCCGGGGTTTTCCTTCAAGAGCTCGGAGAACGCGTCCACCTGACGATTGACGACCTCGAGGGTTTGATTGGCCTCGCGCTCCTCCAGACGCTCGCCGACGCACACGATGGGACGAATGCCGGCGGCGAGGGCTGCGGCCGTCTTTTCCTTCACGAAGGCGTCGCTCTCGCTGAAGTACTCGCGGCGCTCGCTGTGGCCAATGATGACCCACTTGGCGCCGGCCTCGAGCAACATGGGCGCGCTCACCTCGCCGGTGTAGGCGCCGCTGTCCTTCGGGTAGAAGTTCTGCGCGGCAACCTCGATGCGGCCGCCGTTTTCTTCCGCGATCTGCGCGATCGCCGCGAGCGCCGTCAGCGGCGGGGCGACCACCACGTCGACGTTCTTCACGGAAGCGGCCGCCACGGCCACGGCCTCGGCGAGCGCGCAACCTTGCGTGCCGCCTTGGTTCATCTTCCAGTTACCAGCGATCAGCGGAGTCCTCTTAGTCATGTCCCATTCCTCGCAGGGCTTCTAGGCCCGGAAGTTTCTTGCCCGAGAGCAGCGCCAGCGTGGCGCTGCCGCCGCCCGAGAGGCAGTCGATGCGCTCGGCGAGTTCGGGGCAGGTGGCGCGGGCGGCGGCGACGCTATCGTCCCCCGCGGCCATGGTAAAGGCCGAGCTCTCGGCCAGAGCCGAAACGAGCGCGCGGGTGCCCTCGGCAAACGCGGGGTTTTTGTGAAAACCGACGGTGCCCCACCACAACACGGCGGCGGAGCCGGCGATTCTTTCCGTGATGGCGGCGATGGCTGCGGGCCCCAAGTCGACGGCGGACTCGTCGTTGGCCAGCTCACCCGCGAGGACCACATGACCGCGCGGCGCCTTCACGGACGGTGCCACCACGAAATCCTGTGGCACCACGAGCTGCGACGAAGCCTGCTCGATGAGCGTACGCGCGCCGGCGAGGTACGTATCTTCCACGTGGGACACACCCATGGCACCGCCACGGGCGCGCACCAGCGTGTTGGCGGGAACGCCAGCAACGCAGAGGTGCGCGGTGCGAGGCAAGAGGTTTCCGAGCAAGTCGAGCTTGTCCGTGAGCTTGCTGCCGCCGAGCACCAGCGCGAGCGGGCCGCGCGTGGTCAGAATGCGTGAGACGGCTTCGAGCTCTGCGTAGAGCGCGGGGCCGGCGACGCGGTGCTCGAGCAGGCGCGGCAAGACCGTGGTCGTCGCCGACTCTTCTTCGCAGCTCGAGAGCGCGTCGTTCACGTAGATGTCGCAGTACGCGAGCAGCGACCGCGCGAACGCTTCGTCCGCTTCTTCTCCGGGCTCGTGCGCGAGCAGGTTTTCGAGGACGCAGATTTGTCCGTCCCGTAGATCGCCGATGACCTTCTTGACGGAGTCGCCGATGCAGGCGTCCGGGAGGTGCACCTCGAGGCCGGACAGCTCGCTCAGGCGCGCGGCCGCGGGCTCGATGCTTGCGGGCGGGGGCGCGTCGCTCGGGCGCTCCCGACGCACGGAGCCCGGTTTACTGCCGGGTGACGGCGGCGCACGACGGGTTTTCCCGAAAGTGGAGGCGACGATGACGCGCGCGCCGGACTCGGCCAAGCGTTTGATGGTGGGGACGGCGCGTCGGATGGCGGAGTCATCCGTGAGCGTGCCCTGCTTGGTGAGCGGAGCGTCCAAATCGGCGCGCACGAACACGCGCTGGTTTTCGACTTCCACGTCGTCGAGCGTCGTGAGACCGAAAAGCAGCGAGCCGCCCGCCTTGGAGCCAGGTGGGGAAACCATGGAGTAAGGAAATACCTCAGGCGATGAAGGAGCCGAGCTTGCGGAACCGCTGGTAGCGATCCTCGCGCAGCTCGTCCGGCGACAGGTCCGAGAGCGAGGTGAGCGCTTCGTAAAGCGACCGATCGAGGAGTTGTGCCGCGAGGTCGTAGTCTTGGTGAGCGCCCCCCGGCGGTTCGTCGACGATGGCGTCGACCACGCCGAACTCGAGCAGGTTCGGCGCCGTGATCTTGAGGCGGGCCGCCGCTTCTCCGGCGTGTTCGGCGGTTTTCCAGAGGATGGCCGCGCAGCCTTCGGGCGTGATGACGGAGTAGTAGCTGAACTCCAGCACGAGGACACGGTTGGCCACGCCGAGCGCGAGCGCGCCGCCCGAGCCACCCTCACCGATGACGGTGGTGATGATGGGCACACCCAGGCCCGCCATGACCTCGAGCGAGGCGCCGATGGCTTCGCTCTGTCCGCGCTCTTCGGCCTCGAGACCCGGGTAGGCGCCGGCCGTGTCCACGAACGTGATGACGGGCAGACCGAAGCGGTCCGCGAGCTCGTAGAGACGGATGGCCTTTCGGTAGCCCTCGGGGTTGGGCATGCCGAAGTTGCGCAGTCTGTTTTCTTTGGTGCCGCGGCCCTTTTGATGGCCGATGACCATGACGCTGCGGCCGTGATAACGCGCGAGCCCGCCGACGATGGACGCGTCGTCCCGGTAGCGGCGGTCTCCGTGCAGCTCCACGAAGTCCGTGAACAAGCGCGGAATGTAGTCCAGCGTGTAAGGGCGGCTGGGGTGGCGCGACAGCTGCACCTTTTGCATGGGCGACAGCTGCGAAAAAACCTCGCGCGCGAGACGCGCAGCTTTGTCTTCGAGTCGCTTCAGCTCGGCGCTGTACCGCTCGTCTTTGGACGCCAAGTCACGGAGCTCCCGCACGCGGGAAAGCAGCTCGACGACGGGGCGCTCGAATGCCAGTACGTGGGCCATCGGCGGCGGAAGATTGTCTGGAAGCGTCGCGATAGTCGAGAGAGAGAGAGGCATTTCTTCGAGGGGACTGGATGAACCAGTGAAGTCGACGAAATCGAGCCATTTCGGGCTCGTACGGTGTCTCACGGAGCAGAGCGCGGGAGCGCACGGACCGCGGGGAACCCTGCCGCGTCAAACACTACGCAGCGCCCGCACCACGTCGCACCGCGTCGTTTGGAGTGCCACGGGTCAGCGGGGCTCTCCGAGCTCGCGCGCGAAAGCGCCGCCGAGCGGAGCAACTGCCGCCCAGGCGAGCGAAGTGCCCGAGCGAAAGCGCGAACTGCCACCGAGGCGAACGAAGTGTCGCCGAGCGACTGCCGCGAAGCGAAAGCGCGACTGCCACCGAGCGAGATGCCGCCGGGCGAAAGCGCGACTGCCACCGAGCGAGATGCCGCCGAGCGAAAGCGCGCCGGGCGCGAGTCAGCTGTCGCCGAGCGCGACCGGCACTTGAACGCTGGGGGCGGGGCCCGTCACGTTGAAACAGCGGAACGGCTTTTCTTTGTTCTTCAGGTGCGCGGGCGGCAGCTCTTCGTAGACGAACTTGCCCTTGAGCTGCACGAGCGTGGCTTCGCTCACGACGATTTGCCCCGCCGCCGCGACGCCGCAGAGACGAGCGCTGGTGTTCGCCGTGTCTCCGATGACCGTGTAACTGAGCGCCTTGGAGCTACCGATGTAACCCGCGACGAGCGGGCCGGTGTGAATGCCGATGCCCACCTCGAGCGGATGTCGCGAGGCCGCCAGGCGCGAGCGGTTGAAGTCCTCGAGGGCGCGCTTTTGTTCGAGCGCGCAGAGCACCGAGCGAAGCGCGTCGTCCGGATGAGCCACGGGGGCGCCCCACATGGCCATGATGCCGTCACCCATGAACTTGTCGAGCGTGCCTTCGTAGTTGAAGACCGTTTCGACCATCATTTCGAAATACTCGTTGAGCATTTCGACGATGCTCTCCGGGCTGGCGCGCTCGCTCATCGCGGTGAAGCCGCGGATGTCCGAGTTGAAGACGGTGCACGTTTCCACGAGCTGACCGCCCTTTTTGACCTCGAGCTCCCCGGAGAGCACGCGCTCGGCCACGTTGGGCGACAGGAGGCGGCTGAAGCGCTCGCGGTTGACGATTTCTTGCTCGATTTTCTTACCGAGGATGTTGATCTCGATGAACATCGCGGCTTGCGCTGCGATGGCGGTCACGATCTCGAGATCTTTGTGTTGGAACTGAGCGAGGCTCTCGCTGTCCAGCCAGAGCACGCCCAAAATGTCCTGGTCGTGCAGCAGCGGCGCCACGATGGCCGAGCTGATCCGATTCAGGATCATGCTTTTGCCCTTGGAGGCCGCGAAATCCATGGCCGCGTCGTGAGTGAGCACCGTGGCGCGCTCCTTCACTACGTGGTTCATGATGGTGGACGACACCGGGATGGGGGAGTCCGTCCCGTCGCGGCGGAGGCTGGCGGCAGGAGTGAGCTCGCCATTTTCGCGAAGGAAAATGACGCCGCGATCGGCGCGCACGAAGCGGAAGATGGTCTGCAGGATTTTTTCGAGCAGCTTCGGAAGATCGCGCTCGAGCGCGATTTCACGCGACAGCTCGTGTGAAAGGCGGAGGCGCTCGTAGTCCTGCGCGAGCTGCGAGGCGTTGGTCGCCACCTGGTCGTAGGGCAAAAAGCCCTTCTGAATGGCGGCGATTTGCGTGCCGATGGAGCGCGCTTGGTCGTTCAGATCGATGCGCGTGCCGCCGAGCGCCCGCGTTGGAGAAGGGAGAACGGGCTGAAGGCCCAGACCACCCGCGGTCGTCATTTGGGGCAGAGCTGCGGGTTGCGGAAATGCAGCGAGTCCACCCTGAGGCTGGAAGGTTTGCGGCGTGGCGACCTGTTGATGGGGCTCGTTCGGGACCGCGGGGGGTTTGGGTAGCGACGCGGCCCGCAGGTCGGCCGTGGGCGCGGAGCCGGTCGAGGGCTGCCAGAGGCCTTGATGAGGCGTGGGAGCGCGGAGTGGCGCGGGCAGGGACTCGTCAGCGTCGAAGCGCGCGCGAGTTTGGCCCATCGCGATGTCGGCGCCGTGGGTGAGCACGATTTCGCCTTGGACGCGCTCACCGTTGACGAACGTGCCGTTCAGGCTGCCGAGATCCCGCAACACGTACTGCGTGCCACGCAGCTCGATGATGCAGTGCTCCTTCGAGACGATCTTGTCGAGGAGCTGGATCGAGTTGTTGGGGTGCCGACCGAGGGAGTTGCGCGCCGAGAGCTCGACGGTCTGTTGCCCCTCGGGCGTAGCCAGCAAGAGTCGAGCCATATTCGCGTTCCAGGCTAACCGGGTGGTGACTTCCCGACAACCCGGCCGGTGGGTTTTGTCGCGTGGGGCGCAAGAAATGCGTAGGGGGAGCGGCCCAGGCCAACACTCTGTTACGCTGACCACGATGAATCGCCCGCACCTGCTCGCGATCGATCAAGGAACCACGGGAACGACCGCGCTCGTCATGGACGCCAGCGGCGTGACTCTCGGCCGCGCCAACCGGGAATTCGCGCAGCATTTCCCCGCGCCAGGCCGTGTGGAGCACGACGCCGACGAAATCTGGCGGAGCGTGCTGGAGGCGGTGAGCGGCGCTCTGGTCGAGGCGCGCGTCCCCGTGGAGTCCATCGTCGCGCTCGGCATCACCAACCAACGTGAAACCTCGTTGCTCTGGGAGCGCGACTCCGGGCGTCCCGTGGGGCGGGCCCTGGTGTGGCAAGACAGGCGCACGACGGACCTCTGCGCGGAGGTGCGCGCCGGTGGTCACGAGGAGGCCGTGAGAAACGTCACCGGCCTCGTCATCGACCCCTACTTTTCGGCGAGCAAGGTGGCGTGGCTTCTGCGGGAGAACGCCGAGCTCCGTCGGGACGCCGAGGCGGGGCGGCTTTCGTTCGGCACCATCGATAGCTTTTTGGTGGAGCGCCTCACGGGCGGCTCCGCCGCCGGGAGCCCACACGTCATCGAGGTCACCAACGCGTCGCGCACGCTGCTCATGGAATTGCGCTCCCGCACGTGGAGCGAGCCCATGCTTCAGCTGTGGGGGGTTCCCCGCGCGCTCTTGCCGCGCATCGTTCCGAGCGCCGGCGTGGTCGGTGTCACGAGGGGGGTGCCCGGGCTGCCCGACGGAATCCCCATCGCCGGCATTGCGGGCGACCAACACGCGGCCCTCTTCGGTCAAGGGTGCTTCGCTCCCGGGGAGGCGAAGTGCACTTACGGAACCGGCGCCTTCGTCCTGGTGAGCACGGGGGATCGCCCCGTGCCGAGCCAACATGGCCTGCTGACGACGCTCGGCTGGCAAATTGGTGACAGCGTGACGTACGCCCTGGAGGGGGCTTCCTTCGTCGCGGGGGCGGCCGTCCAGTGGCTACGGGATGGCCTGGGGCTCATCGGCTCTTCGAGCGAGGTGGAGGCCTTGGCGCAAACGGTCGCTTCGAGCGATGGCGTGGTCTTCGTTCCGGCGCTCACCGGTATGGGGGCCCCGTACTGGGACCCGGACGCACGCGGCCTCATCACGGGGCTTACCCGTGGAAGCACCCGCGCTCACTTGGCACGCGCGACCCTCGACGCCATCGCTTTCCAAGTGGAGGATCTGTTGGGGGCGATGGCGGATGACTTGCAAGAGCCATTGGGGAAAATTCGCGTGGACGGGGGAGCCGCTCAAAACGACTTCCTCATGCAGCTCCAGGCAGATTATTCCGGGCTGCATGTCGAGCGGCCGCCGGACCTCGAGTCGACGGCGCGCGGCGCTGCAATGCTCGCCGCAGTCGGGGTGGGCCTCTACCAGGGGACAGAGCAAGTTCGAGCCATGCTGGCGACCGAGCGGACTTTCGCGCCGGCGCTCGATGAATCCGCCCGAACATCTGTTAAAGAAAGGTGGAGCCAAGCCGTGCGCAGAGCGCGATCGAGCTTGGGCTGAAGCAGACCGGGGGGAGACCGGCGCTTTGGTGCTTCTTGGCGCGTACTTGTCCATAGCTTCGCAATACCCGGCGACACTCGCCGGAAACCCACCACGCTTTTTGGAACAATCGAGAAAACGTCATGGCTGACGCCGATCAAGGAAGCTCGCGCGGTCCCGCCACGGAACTGAAACCCGTCCCCATCGACTGGGAAGCGCTCGAGGACGCGTTCGAGAACAACGCACCGGAGGTCCACAGCTACCTGCATTTGGTGACGGGAGAAGTACTGCGCGTCGTCGACGGCATCGCGGATCCGGAGATGCACGCTCGCATCGCGTCCGACGCCCACTACATGCGCGTCGATCCGGTGAGCTCGCGGGAGCAATACCGTTGGATGGAGCGCTTCATCCCGATGGTGGACGAAGCGGAGCTGCAGGGGCGGCTCACTGCTGCCATCGACGGCAAGGGTGCGTTCCGTCGTTTCAAGGACGCCTTGATGGCGTTCGGCCCCGAGCGCGAGCGCTGGTTCGCGTTTCGCAGCGAACGTCTGCGCGTGTTCATGGAGGCCTGGCTGGCCGCGCACGGTTTGTACGCCGTGCCGCGCGAGGCCCAACCTGCGGCGTCAGCGGACGCTTTGCCCGGAGAGGGGGCGAGCATTTCACAAGAGCAGCTCGGCGGACGCCGAAGTCGCAGCACGGAGCTCTTGCGCAAGCAGCTGACCGAGGTCGCCGAAATGCTCGGCACGCGGGATCTCGAGAAGGTGATTGCCTTCGCCGAGTTCGTGAAAGCGCGCCGCTCCGCGCGCGCGTTCGCACAAAGGAGCGAAGGCTCCGAGCCGCCTCCGCCGCCAGCCGGCGTCGAAGACGAATCGACCACCTCTTCTCCGCCCCGCCGCGTCGTGGCTCGTTCGTGAGGTCGACGCTGCGGTCTTCATCGCGCGGTGCCGCGGGGTGGGTCGCGGCGCTCGTCGTACTCTCGACGCTCGGGCTCGGCGCTGCGCCAGCTCGCGCCGAAGAGAACGCGCCCGAGGCTCCCGTCGTCGCGCTGGACCGCGTGGTCGTGCGCTTCAGCGCGCCGGAAACGGGCGGCGCGCTGTCGCCGCATTTCGTCTTCGAGCGCGAGCTCGCGTTCGAGGCGCGGCTCGAGGCGCTCGCGGATTCGTCCTACGTGCCCGACGAAGATCGGCCCTACGGGCGTCATCACCTGCAGGCCGCGCTCGAGCGGCACGTGGCGGAAACACTTCTGGCCTCGCTACGCATCACACCGGAGCCTGCTCCCGAGCGCGTCGAGGCGCAGATTCGTGCGGCGCGCGTGCTCTTGGCGGAACAAGTCGGCGGCGCGCTGGCGCTGCAGAGCGCGGCGCGCGCGGAGGGCATCGGGGACCTCGAGCTTCGCAGCCTGCTGCGACGGCGCGCACGCGCGAGCCTGTACCTGGACGCGATGGTGGCGCCCATGCTGGAGCCGAGTGACGCGGAGCTCCGAAAGATCCACCGCGTCGGGCAAACGCCGTTCCGGGGCAGCCCCTACCGTCAGGTGGAGGCCAAGCTGCGCCGCTGGTACATCGCCACTCGCTTGGGCGAGGCCGCGCTCACCTTCTATCAAAACGCACGCGCGCGGCTCGTCATCGAGTACCTGCCGCGCACCCGCGCCGGTAGCGGTCGTTGAGCGCTGCGCCGCTCACCACTTGACGGTGACGGACGGAGGCTGCACCTCCGCCTCGGCGCTGCCGAGCTCCACCGTGACGGGGACGCTGGCCGAGCCGTGCGGTCGCTTTTCGAAATCCATGTCGGGCAGCCTCGTCAAATCTGCGCGCGGCACGACCTGCTCTTCTCGCAGGGTGCGCACGACCTCGGGGGCGCCGATGACGTTGACGTCCACCGTGCGCGGCACGACCGTGGCGTGAGGCGGACCGATCACCTCCACCCGGCGGGCCGTGAACACTTTTTCGCTCTTGCGACGTGCGACGGTGACCGTCACCGTCGCGCTTTGCTGGCCGAGGTACGAAACACGGGCAGGCGGCGCGTCGATGGCGATGCGCCGCGGCCAAACGCCCTCGGTGAGGCCCGTCACGTCGAAGGGCGCGAGGCGCGCGAACTGAATCACCTCGACCAGGCTCACCGGGCCCTTGACGGTGATCTTGCGCGGCTCGACCGAGGGCTCTCCCTTGATGACGTAACCCTGCGCCGGCTGTCCGGTGATGGACGTTTGCAAGGGGATGGCGCGCGTCACCACCTCTTGCCACTCGAGGTCGATGCTCGGCGGATCCACGAAGATGATTTCGACGCCTTCCGGTAGCTTGAAGCTCTCTGCCTTGAACTGTACGGAGCGCTTGAAGCCTTCGCGCAAGTCGATTTCCACGGGCGTGATGCCGCTTCTGATGAGCTGATCGATCGCTCGCGTCGTTCCTCGCAGCGTCACGTGGATGTTGGGCGGGATTTTGGTCATCAACTCCCGCTCGTCGCTCTCCGGCGGCAAGCTGATGACGCCGACCGGGATCGTGCGCTCCTGAACGTCCTGCTGGCCGTGGATGTAGGCGAAGAGCCCGATCGTGCAAATGAGCGAGAGCAGCTTCAAGCCGAGGTTTTGCGTGAAGGCTCCGCGTAGGAACACGACGAACGGGGACGTGGCGGTCATCAACCTTCGCTCCCCGAGCGCTTGGCGCTCTCCGTGTCGCTCTCCGGCCCGCGCGGCTCGAGGTCCCCTGCCTTGGGCATGGGGCGTGGCTCACGGCGCGTGGCGGCTGGATCCGAGTCCAAAGGAGCTTCGGGCTCACCGCGCTTGCGCAAAGGGGGCGGCGCGTCGCTCGGGCGCACGCCGCGCCGCACGCTGGGCGGCGGCTCTTCTTCAATCACGGGCGCCGGGCCCTTCAGGCTCACGCGCGTTGCCTCGGTTTCGACGGGCTCGGGCGGCACCTCCGAGAGCCGCTTGCGCGCCTTGCGGCTCTTCTTGCGGACCTTCGGGCTGAAGATGCTCTCGAGCATTTCCCGGAGCTGCGTCGCCTGGAGATCGGAGGCGATGTTGCCGTTGAAGCAGAAGCTGATGGTGCCGCGCTCTTCGCTCACCACCACGACCACGGCGTCCGTTTCCTCCGTGATGCCGAGCGCCGCTCGATGCCGGGAGCCGAAGCTCGGGTCGATGATGCGCCCCTCGGGCATCGGGAAGAACACGCCGGCCTTCGCGACGCGCAGGTCACGAATGATGACCGAGCCGTCGTGGAGCTTGTTGCTGGCCTCGGGCGTGAAGATGGACACCAAGAGCGGCGCGGTGACCATGGCGTCGATGTCCAGGCCCTTGTTGCCGACGAACTCGTCCAAGTTGGCGTCCTGCTCGAACGTGATGATGGCGCCGATGCGATGGCGCGCCAGCTCGCGCGCGGCGTCCACCACCTCGTCGATGACGCGCGATTCTTGGGCGCGCGCCAGACCACCGAACCACGCGCGGCTACCGACGCGTTGGAGCGCGCGGCGGATGTCGTTCTGGAACACCACCACCACGATGATGGGCAGGCTCTGAATCAGAGACGAGAGCAGCGTGAGAACGGTGACGAGCTGTAGCGCCTGAGCTACGAGGTACAAGAGCAAGACGACGCAGAGGCCTGCGGCCACCTGCATGGCGCGCGTACCTTTGGCGACCAAGAGCAGACGGTAGAGGACGTAGTAGACCAAGAGGACGTCGACGACGTCCCGCAGCAGCTGGGGGGGCGAGCGGCCCGCAACGTAGTGCTGGAGGCTCTCAAGCATCGGCGGCCTCCCGCGCGCTCGCGGCGGCCGCCCGCCACAGAGCGAGAGCTTGACGAGCTTCGCGCACGTCGTGAACCCGCAGCACGCTCGCTCCCTGGAGCGCGGCGTACAGGCACGCAGCGATGCTGCCGCCGAGGCGGCTCTCGGGGCCCGCGCCATCCAGCGCGCCGATGAAGGATTTGCGACTGGGGCCGACCACGAGCGGCACGCCCTCTCGAGCGAGCTCTCTCGTGCGACCCAAGAGCTCGAGGGACTGACGCGCGTTCTTGTGGAAGCCGTACCCGGGGTCCATCCAGACGGATTTTTCGGAGACGCCTGCTTCTACGGCGCGTGCGCGCGCCTCTTTCCACTCCCGCATCACCGTGGCGACCACGTCGTCGTAGGCGGCGTCGGGGTACTGTGAAAAGCCCGGCATGTCCCCCATGTGACCGCGGCTGTGCATCAAGACGAGCACCGCGCCGTGCTCCGCGACGGCCTCGGCCAACTCGACGTGGGCGAGACACGACACGTCGTTGATCAGGTGGGCCCCGAGCGCGAGCGCGTGGCGAGCGACCCCGGGGGACGCCGTGTCCACGGACACGTAAGCGCCCCGTGAGAGCGCGTGAAGGAGGGCCGGCTCGATGCGGCGGAGCTGCTCGTCGTCCGGGACGGGCGCCGCCCCGGGCCGCGTCGACTCTCCGCCAATGTCCAAGATGTCCGCCCCAGCGGCGAGCAACTCGTCGACGTGGCGTCGCGCCGTCTCCGGATCCGCGAAACGGCCGCCGTCGTAGAACGAGTCAGGCGTCGTGTTGACGATCCCCATGAGGGCCGCGCCGCGCTCTTGGCGCACAGCCTCCAGAAAATCATCCACGTTCCCCACAGCCGATTCGGGGTAGCAAGATGCAGAGGGGCGGGCAAGGAAGTAGCTGATAATTGGGACTTTTACGCGCCCGATGGGTTAGCATGGCCGAGCGCTTGCTGGCCTGTCCGGTGACGTCGGCGCTTCCCCACATGGCCCGGTCTTCGTTCGTACGAGATTTGTTTTCGGGGCGCTTCGACGGCCTCGAAGCTGGGTCGTACCCTCTGCTCGGGAGCGGCCGGTTTCAGCAGCTTTCGCCGCTTTTTTCGCGCATGCGGCGCTACGAGGGCTCGTTCGAGCGGGCGGACGCCGTGCTGAGCTCTCTAGGCCTCTTGGACCCGTCTCGGCCGCGTTTTCTTCCCGGCTCCCTGCGGGTGGTGCAAGAGCTGGCAGCTCTCGACCCCTCGTCGGCGGTGAGCTTGGTGTCCCACGAGGCGCTCGGTTTGCGCGCGATCGAGCGCTTCGGAAGCGACGCGCAGATTGCGCGTTTGCACGCGCCCGACGCCGGCGTTTGCGCGTTCGGCCTGACGGAGTCCAGCCCAGGCAGCGACGTGGCGCAGATTCAAACCTACGCCGAGCCGCTCCCGGACGGTCGCTACCGACTCGACGGAACCAAGAGTTGGGTCACGAACGCAATTTTCGCGTCGCACTTCGTCGTGCTGGCCCGCACCGTGCCGCCTTACGCTGGCGACAAGCCTCGCCTCACGGCGTTCCTGGTGCCGCGGGGCGAAGGGGTGGACGTCACTCGCGTGGAGTCCGAGGCGCTCGTCGGCGCTGGCGTCGGAGAGGTCGCCTTTCGCGGCGTCGAGCTCTCGTCCGCGTCGGTGATTGGAGAGGTCGGCAAGGGCTTTCGCCTCGTCATGAGCGCGCTCGCCGAGGCGCGCCTCTACGTGGGCGCGGCCGTGCTCGGCGTGTGCATCCAAGCCCTGAACGACACCATCGCTCGCTTGCGCCAGCGTCGCGCGTTCGGGCGCAGCGTTGGGCAGTTTCCTTCCGTGCGCGAGCGAGTGAGCCGCATGCTGTCGGAGTGCCTGGCGGCGGAGTCGCTCGTGTACCTGTGCGCCAGCCTCACGGAGCGTTCGGGCGCCACGGACGCCGTGGAGAGCGCTGTCGTGCGTCTGGCGGTGGCGCGCACGGCGTCACGCGTCTTGGACGCCGCCCGTGAGCTGCATGGCGCGGCCGCGTTCGTGGCCGCGTCGGGCGCGGTCCGCAAATGGGCGGATGGTCGTGCGCTGTGTCTACTCGACGGCTCGGATTTCGCTCTCGAGTCTTTCGTGACGCTCGAGGGCACTCGCGTGGCGCGTCAGCGCGCCGAGCGCCTGGTCGAGGCCATGCAGAATCCGTTGTCGCGCCTCGACGTGTTCGGGGAAATCGCGATTGACGGCGTTCGTCGTCGTATCGATCGCTTGGTTCCGGGCCACGCCCCCGAGTTGAGCCGCCTCGCCGCAGGTTTGAAGGCGCGCGCCGACGAGCTGGGGCGGGCCGTCACCGCGCAGGTGCGTCGCTACGGTCGGGACATCGTCGAAATGCAGCACGTCCAGCGTCGCTTGGCCGGCGCCGTGACGGACCTCGCGATCTGGACCGCTCTACTGTCTCGGGCGGAGCGTGAGCGGGCAGAAAACGGCGAGGTCGGGTCACGTCGCATGATCGACTTGGCGGAAATCTGGACGCGCTCCGCCGACGCGCGCGTGGCCCGCGCGCTCTTGGAGCTCGACAAGAACGACGACCTACTGCGTGATCGCGTCGCTACGCGCGGCTACAGCGACGGCGCGTACCCGTTCGACGTTTTTTGAAACCGAGCGAAAGGCCGTGATGCTGGGGGCGACGGAGTGAGCCAAAGTCCGGTGCTCCCGCACTGGAGCGAAGGCTCGCGCGGAAGCCTCGCGGCGCCGGATCGCGCGGGGACGACACGCGGGAGGTCAGGGCGTCACCACGTCGGCGATCCAGCCCAACTTGCCCCAGCTCAGAAACCAAGCGCCGATGGCTTCGCTCAGCTGCTCTTCCGCGCCCGGATGAGCGCGCAGGGTCCGCTCCGTCGCATCACCCAGGGCAAGCCCAGCCTCGAGCGCTAGCAGCAGATCGAACGCCAGCGGCTCGATCGCCTTGTCCCACAGTCGAAGCTCTCGCCGATAAATGACGAGACAGAGCTCTTGGGGCTCGGGGAGGGCCAGCGGAGGATCGCCGGCTTTTGCCTCGCGCAGCGCGCGTCGCAAATCGGACACGGGGTACGCCACTCGGAGCGGTTGAACCGAAGGCGCAAGAACGATGCGCGCGCGCTCCCAAGCGTCTTCGTCCAGCAAGGCGAGGCGCTGATCGCGAAGCGGCGGCGCGTCGGCCGCGTCGAAGGCCTCGATGTAGGCCCACTCCAGCCGCGCCATGTCGACGAGGAGCTCGCGGTGCGGCAAGAAGTCACAGCGCGCGATGTGGTTGGCGAGGTTCCTTCCCAGATCGCGCAGGGACGGCTGGGTGGGAACGAAGGTTTCCAGGTAGCTCACGACGAGCCTCTGCCAGTCGTCTTGGCCGAGCACGCCGCACAGCCCCGGAAAGTCCTCGATGAGGCTGCCGATGTGCCGCAGCCAAAACTGCTCGCGGTAAATTTCGATCTGCTCCGCGGGTGATACGCGCGCGCTCCCCGTGAAATGTCGGCCGGCGGCGTCGACGAGCCCAGGATCCGCGGTGAGGTTTTTTCCGTGCCTCAAGAGGCGCGTCATCCAAAGTTGGAGCGCTGCCAAGTCACCTTCCTCGGGGACGGCCGCGGCGAGATCGGCGGTTTTTAGCGGAGGGGCAGCGGGGTGTGCCAAGCGTCTCATTCGGCGTTGGAGGGGTCGCTGGTGACGAGCTCGTGGCCCGCCGCTGCGCGGGGACCACCTTGCTTCCAGACTGGGGAAACCATGCGTCGCGTGGACGCGACGGGCGTGAGCGTTCGCGTCGTATCCACTTCTCCGAGGTCGACGACGCTGGGCGGGAGCGCTTCCGGAGCGAGCGCGAGGTCTCGCAGCTCGCTCACCTTCTCCGCCTCGGCGGCCAGGACGGCGAACTCGGGGATTTCGTCGTCCCACTCGATGAGCGTCGACACGGGGCCGGCGAGGCGAATCGCCTCTTGGTACAGCTCCAGCACCGGCGCTGCCACGTGGCCGCGGTGCGTGTCGATGATGTAACGCCCGAGGTGCGTGTGCCCAGCGAGATGGATTTGGAGAATGCGGTCGTGCGGCACGCCGCGTACGAAGTCGAGCGGATCGAAATCGTGATTGAACGACGAGACGTAGACGTTGTTCACGTCGAACAAGAGACCGCAGTCGGCGCGCTCCAACACTTCGCTCACGAACTCCCACTCGGTCATCGTGCTCTGCGTGTAGCCGAGGTAGCTGGACGTGTTTTCGAGCGCGAAGGGGAGCTCCAGGTAGTCCTGCACCACGCGCGCGCGCTCCGCGACGCGCCTGACGGCTGCCTCCGTGTAGGGGAGCGGCAACAGGTCGTGGAGGTGAGCGCCGCCAGCGCCGCACCAGCAAAAGTGATCGCTGATCCAGGCTGGCTTGACCCGCCGCGTGAGCGCCCTCAAGCGCGCGAGGTACTCGCGGTCGAGCGGCTCCGGCCCACCGATGCTCAGCGACACGCCGTGCTGGATCACGGGGTAGCCCTCGAGAACGCGATCCAGGTGGTAGAGGGGCTTTCCTCCGTCCACCATGAAGTTTTCACTGATGATTTCGAAGAACCCGACCTCCGGCTGCGTCTCCAAGATGTGGCGGTAGTGCGGAACCCGCAGACCCACGCCGACGCCGAAGTCGGGCACGCCGAAGCGGCCCCTCGTGCCCGTTGCCCCCATGTCTCCGCATCAACGCACGTTCGCGGACAGGCGATAACGCTTTTCGCTCGCTGACGCCCTAGAGGCACGAAATCACGAGAAGATCCTTCGAGGCTTGCCCGGCAACCGCGCGCCCGAGGCAGAAAGCTCGCCTGCGCTATGCTGCTCGCCATGACCCTGCCCTCGCAGAGCGCGAGCCTCTTGGAACACGAATGGACCTGGCCAGCGCCGACGCCAGCGAGCGTCTTCGGCGAGCGACGTCAGCGCTTGCGGCGGCTGTTGGGCGGTCGCGGCGTTGCGAGCGCTCTCCTGACATCGGGCTGGGCGCGCCCGCGGAACTTCGAGCACAACGTTTACCCGTTTCGCGCCGAGAGTCATTTTTTGTACCTCGTGGGGCGTCAGCTGGAAGGCGCCGTGCTCTGGCTCACGCCCGACCACGAGGTGCTCTTCGTGACGGAGCCGCCGGCGGCGAATGCTCTCTGGAACGGCCCTCAGCCGACGGCTCGGGATCTCGAAGCCGAGCTCGAGCTCGAGGTGCGGCCCGCGGAGGAGCTCGAGCAAGTCGTGGCGGGCTGCCCGGTCGCGACCCTTCCACCGCAAGATCAGGAGAGCGCCGAGTGGCTCGGTGCGCTGCTCGATCGCGACGTCGTCGCGTGCAGCGGTCCGGAGGCGGAGGGCGTGGACCGTCTGCTCGCGGAATGCATGATCGAGATCCGGCTTCGTCACGACGAAGCGGCGCTCTCGCAAATGCGCCAAGCCGCTCGCGTGACCGCGAAAGCGCACCACGCGGGCCTCGCTGCGACGCGCATCGGCCTGCGCGAGGCGGTGGTGCGCGCGGAGATGGAGCGCGTCATCGTGGGCTCGGGGATGACGCCCGCATACGGCTCCATCGTCACCGTGCACGGCGAGGTGCTCCACGACGCAACTCACGGACGCGTCCTCCGGGATGGAGATCTCTTGCTCGCGGACGTGGGCGCGGAAACTCCCGAGGGTTGGGCAGCCGACGTCACGCGTACGTGGCCGGTCAATGGTCGCTTTTCGAGCTCGCAGCGCGAGCTCTATCGCGCCGTGCTCGACGCGCAGCGCGCCGCCATCGACACGGTGCGGCCGGGCGCGCGTTACCTGGACGTTCATCGCGCGGCGGGGCGCTCACTCGCTCAGTCGCTGGTGGAGCTCGGCATCTTGCGAGGGGATCCGGCGGAGCTTTACGCACGCGGCGCGGTCGCGCTCTTTTTTCCACACGGCGTCGGACACCTGCTCGGCTTGGACGTGCACGACATGGAAGACTTGGGGGACCACGCGGGCTACGCGGAGGGACGCGTGCGCGGGAGTCTCGGCGGTGAGGACGCGCTTCGTCTCGATCGGGATCTCGCGCCCGACATGGTGGTGACGATTGAGCCAGGCTTCTACAGAATCCCGGCGCTGCTCGCGGAACGTGGCCGGACGAGGCAGCTGGCGGACGCGGTGGATTGGGGTGTGCTCGAACGCTTCGCGGACGTGCGTGGAATTCGCATCGAGGACGACGTGCGCGTGACGGGAAGCGGAGCGGAGGTCTTGACCGCCGCCATCGTCAAAGAACCCGACGACGTAGAGGCCGTCGTCGGGCGCTGAGCCGCGTCGGGCGCTGAGCCACGTCGGGCGCGGCGTCTTCCGGGGCTCGAGGGCGCGCCCTCAGGCGCGAATGTCTTGGATGAGCTCCTCGGCGGCTTCGAGGCGCACCTTCCACTCTTCGTCGACGGGACACACCAAGCGAGCGAGCTCCTCGCCGCTCGCGCCCCCGAGGAGCGCGGCGCGCGCCTCGGGCGTGCCGGTGAGCAAGTCGAACGCCACGTGCTCGCTCTCGAACTCGTACGGGCGTGAGAGGAGCTGGAAGTCGTCGGGCGCCTCCGCGCGCGCCGTGGCGATGATGCGCAGGTAGGTTTCGACCGGCCGAAAGCGCGAGACGTCCGTCACGTGCAGCATGGCGCCGGAGCACACCACGCCTTGGTGCTTGTCGAACGTCGGCCGGAAGCGCGCTGGGCGCACCCACGCGCCAGGCACGTCCCCGAGCGCCTTGGTGAAGCGGTGCGAGTCGAGGTACGGCGCGCCGAACAGCTGGAACGGCGTGGTGGTGCCGCGCCCTTCCGACAAGTTGGTCGCTTCGAGCAAGCAGCCGCCCGGGTAAACGAGGCAAGTCTGTTCGCTGGGCATGTTCGGCGACGGCGGCACGAACGGACGTCCGTGTGCGCTCGCCGTGCGCAGGCGCTCCCAGCCGCGCGTCGGAAGCACCGAGAGCACGCCGTCCGGGCCGAGCGCGCGGTCCTCTTCGTTCAAGAAGTTCGCCAGAATTTCCCCGATCGTCATGCCGTGACGAATGGGCAAGGGCTCGAGTCCCACGAACGAGCAGAGCTCACGATCTTGCGGGCGCCCTTCGAGGAGCCGCGGATCACCACCGATGGGATTGGGACGGTCGAGCACCAAGGTGTGAACGCCCGCGTCCGCGGCGGCGCGCGCGCACAAAAGCGCCGTCCACACGTACGTGTAGTAGCGCGCGCCCACGTCGACGAGATCGACGACGAGCACGTCGATGCCCTCCAGGTGCTCGCGCTTCGGCGTGAGGGACTCCTTCGTCGTCCCGTAGAGGCTCACCAAGCGGCGCTCGCCCACGTTGGCGTCGTCCGTGCCGACGGCCTCTTCGGCTTGCGCGAAGCCGTCCAGGCCGTGCTCGGGGCTGAACACGACGCGCGGATGAACCCCGAGCCGCTCGAGCACGGCGAGCGTTTGACGGCCTTCTGCGTCGACGGCTGCGGCGTGCGTGAGCACGGCGACGTTGCCTTCGGTGAGGCGCTTTTCGAGAGAGTGCAGGCGACCGCGGGCGAGTTGATCGAGTCCGACGAGCATGGCGCCTCGCGACCCTAACTGCGGCTCCCTGGCTATGCAACGAGTTGCGTGACTTTGCATTCGAGCGTAGCATTTTTTGCGGAGTTAGGAGCGCGAACCCCGATGACTCCTGGAGGAAGCGGCCCGTGAAGCGCGTTCTGGTGGTGGACGACGAGGAGAATCTCCGGCTCGTCCTGAAGACTCTCCTCAAGAGAAACGGTTACGAGGTCGAGACCGCCGGCGGGGGCGAGGAGGCACTCGGTTTGGTCGACTCGTTCGGACCGGACTTCGTGATCACGGACGTGCGCATGCCGCGCATGGGCGGGCTCGATCTCCTGGCGACCCTGCGCGCCAAGGGCAGCGACGCGACCGTGATCGTGATGAGCGCGTACGGCTCCAGCGATCTGGCGCTCGAGGCCATGAAGGCCGGCGCCTACGACTACGTCTCCAAGCCCTTCAAGCCCGACGAAATCGTGCTCGTGCTGAAGAAGGCCGAGGAGCGCGAGACCCTCCGCCGCGAGAACCGCGCGCTGCGCGACGAAATTCGCAAGGAGCACCGCTTCGACAACATCTTGGCGAAGAGCGCCAAGATGCAAACCATCTTCCGGACCATCTCCAAGATCGCCGACTACAAAACCACGGTGCTCGTCACCGGCGAGAGCGGCGTGGGCAAGGAGCTCGTCGCGCGCGCCATTCACCAACGTTCGAGCCGAAGCGGCGGTCCGTTCGTCCCCATCAACTGCGGCGCCATCCCGGAAAACCTGCTCGAGAGCGAGCTCTTCGGCCACAAAAAGGGCGCCTTTACCGACGCAGTCAGCGATAGGCGCGGCCTGTTCGAAGAGGCCAACGGCGGCACGCTCTTCCTGGACGAAATCGGCGAGCTACCGCTTGCCCTTCAGGTCAAGCTGCTCCGGGTGCTCGAGGACGAGAGAATTCGTCGCCTCGGTGAGAGCCGTGATTTGCAGGTGGACGTGCGCATCGTCACGGCGACGCATCGCGATCTGCTCGCCGAGACGAAGGCCGGACGCTTTCGAGAAGATCTGTTCTATCGCCTCAACGTGTTGCCCATCGCGGTACCGCCGCTCCGCGAGCGACGCGAGGACATTCCGCTGCTCATCGAGCACTTCGTGACACGCAACAACGCGCGACTCGGCACGGACATTCGCGGCCTGGACGGAGAAGCGCGTCGCTTGCTCTACGAGTACGCCTGGCCCGGCAACGTACGTGAGCTCGAGAACACCGTCGAACGCGCCATGGTGCTGTGCGAAACGGACCACATTGCCGCGTCGGATTTGCCGGAGCGCATCCGCGAGGCGCGAGATCCGGTCAAGCTGCAGCTTTCCAGTGGCGAGCTCAGCGTGAAAAAGACCACCCGTTACATCGAGGAGGTCCTGATTCGCCGAGCCCTACAGAAGACCAAGGGCAACCGCACCCGCGCAGCTGAGCTCCTCGAAATCAGCCACCGCGCGCTTTTGTACAAAATCAAAGACTACAACATCACGGATCTTTGAGGCCGAGCGAGGCTTCTTCGCGGCTCTTGGTTGGGGGGCACCGGAGCGGCCACGGAGTCCGCGCTCCTGTTCGGCGCTCGGCTCAGCGAGCGGATGGCGTCGTCGTGGGGCCTCGTGTTGCGGCAGCTTGGTCGGCAGCGCTACGCTCCGGGCGCCATGAGGATCCCGGTAATCGGTGCAGTTTTGCTCTTGCTCGCCGCCTGCAGCAGCGAGCCGCCCCACGTCAAGACTCCTGCGGAGCGTCTCGCAGACGAGATGGCCGCAGCGGACGAGCAGGCGGAAGAGGAAGAAAAGTACAGCGATCGCTTCAAGGAGGCGTCGACGGACTCGGAGGAAGCCACCAAGTTCGACGAGCGCGGCGCGGAGATCGAGCTGAAGCGCGCGGCGCGTTCCGCCGAAACCTGTCCGAGCTCGCTGCCTCCCGAGCAGCAGAAGGACATCAAGAAGGGCGTCGCGGTCGTCACGCTCACGTTCCTCAACGACGGCCACGTGAAGGACGCCAAGATTGCGTCGGAGTACCAGGACACGCCTGTCGGCGCGTGCGTGCTGCGCGCCATGGGAGCCGTCATCGTCAACGCTTACACGGGTGAGCAAAAGACGATCGAGTGGAACGTGGATTTGACCGGCGAAAAACAAGAAGCCGAAAAGAAGAGCGCGGAGGAGGCCAAGAAGACCTCCGAAAAGAAGAAGTAAGCGCCCGCCCCCGGCGCGGTTTGCGAGGGCGCCTCCGGGCGCCCTTCTGCATTTCGTCCGCGCGCGTTCACGGCGCGCCGAGAGCCCGAGCGCTGCGCGCCCCGAGTGGCGCCGGCCGAGCGAGAGTCCGGACGCCGAGCGCCGAGAGCTCGCGCGGCGACCGCCGCAAATGACTCCGCACACGCTGGCGCAGGCGAGGGGCCCGCGACCTCGGACGGAGGCGTTCGCGCTCCGGGAAGGCCCAGCAGAAAACTCAGCTGAAAAGACTCAGCTGAAAAGACTCAGCTGAGGAGAGCCGGGCTAGCGGGCCTCAGAGGAGCCAGAGCGTGATGACGCAGCCGATCGCCGTTGCGGCGCTGGCGAAGAACGCAATGGCCCGCCAAGCGCCGTAGTCCGGCGACGAGGCGCGCAGCTCGATGGAGGCGAAACGGCTGGCTTCACGGCGCTGACGGCCCGTGAGCGCCAACGTGGCGGCTTCGAGCGCGATGTCCGGGGCAGCTTCTCCGACGGGCGGCACGGGGCGCACGATGTCACGGCTTCGAAGGGTCTGTCGAGCACCTTTGGGCGAGCCCACGCGAGAAAAGTCGCAGCGTGTGCGAAAGCTTTTTCTCTGAGCGCAATGAGGGGCGCGCGGGTTTCCGCGTGCTGTGGGGAGCGGGTCCGCGCGCCTCCCGAAAGCGTGTCTTGGACGTTTCGTTCTCTCAGAAAAACCGGCGTTTTCCTTCGGTTTCCCACCACTCGCGGTAGCGGGTTTGCGCTCGCGCGCGCTCGGCTTCGGGCAGGTCGTCGTAGTACCCGAAGTACTCCCGAGTCACACTCTTCAGCTCATCTCCCGCGGCCCTGCGAATGTCGCGGCTCGGGTGAGTGAGGGAGTCGATGAGCCACTCGATGCGATGCTTTTCGTGGCTCTCTTCCCAGAACTGCGTCCAAGCCGCGCGATCCGTTCCGAAGTCCTGGCGTGAGAGAACCATGAGTGACCAGCGCGCTCCGCTCGACACCTCGCGGTCCGGGTCTTCGAGCAGCTCGATCATGCGAGGCGTTGCCTGCTTTTGCCGCAAGTCGGTGAGCGCTTCGATGGCGGCTCGTCGCACCGACGCGGGCAGATCCCGATCCGTCGCGAGCTCCTCCAGTTGATGTTGCGCGCCATCGCGGGCCTCGGGGTGGCTTTGCATCATACGCGCGGCGGCGAGCGCGGCGCGCCGCACGTCCACCACGTCGTCCACGAGGCGACGGGCGATGGCTTCCGCGGCTTCGCGGCTGGGCAGCTCCCCGAGTAGGCGCGTGGCCCATTCTCGAATGGTGGCGTCTTCGTCCGAAGTGCGCGTGATGAGGTAAGGAATAGCTCCCTGACCGAGGCGCGACAGCGCATGCAACACGGGGCCGCAGTCCGAGGCGCGCGTCGTCGCGTCACGTCGCGCAACGGAGACGGGCCCGGGAAAGCGCGCGACGAGCGCAGCGATGGCTTGCTCGCCGAGCGCGAGCAACTCGCGCAAAGCGCCTTCTTCTCCCGCGCACAAGGCGTCCACCAGCGCGTCGGCGCCCGTCATGGGGTGCCCCGCCATTCTCGTGGTCGCTCGACGAGGCGCGGGCGTCGCACCGGAGGCCACGAAGGTCGGGGCCTGGGGGCGATGAAGATCCGGCGCGATGGGCCGCATCGACGCTCGGGCCGCAGCGATCGGCGAAATGAGATCGGCCGCGGTCACCTCCGGGGCTGCGGCCTCGGACGGCGGGAGGGAGAAGGTGAGCTGTGGCGCGACGCTCTCGGATGCAGGAGCTTCGGCCGAGGACGGCGAGCTGGGCGCGGAGGACTCGTCGGAATTGGACGGTTCGACCGGCTCGAGTGGGCCTTCGGGCGTTCCGGGCTCGAGTGAGCTTCCGGGTGGGGACGGCGCTTCTCGGGCAGCCGCAGGGTGCTCCGGGAACGAATCTTCTGCGACTTGGGCGGGCGCAGGGGAATAGTCCCGGCGCGTGATCGTGCGCGGCGCGCCAGAAACGAACGGCGTCGAAGAGCCGCCAACACGGACGACCGCACGTGGACCGACACCGAGCTCCGTGTTGCTTTCGGTGGGCGTGAAGGTGACGTCCGTGTCCCAACCCGCTTCGGGTGGCTCCGAGAGAGCACGCGGGCCGCGGTGCTCGTCCGAGGCGAGCTCTTCGGGAGCGTCGGGTTCGACGGGAACGATGTGGCGATGCGGCGCCGGAGCGACCGCAGGCGCGCCGTCGGCGGCCAGGATGGGAAAGCCCGGCAACGTCGGCGATGGTGCGGCGAAGGGCGGCGCGCTCGAGTGACGCTCGCCCCAGGGCCGCGCTTCACTCGTGAGCGGTTCGTGATGCATTGGAAGCGGCGGCTGGCTGGCACGCTCCTCGACGCCGACCAGATCCGCCAGGGCGCGCGCCTTTTGCTCGCGGCTGGGCGCTTGCCCTTTGCGGGGGGCGGACGCGGGCAGAGCGAGCCCAGAGAGGGAAGCGCTGCGTTGGCCACGCTTTCTCTCGAGAATGACGCGCTCGATGGCGCTCGCGGCGAGCGGCGCGAACGAAATGAGATCTCCGACGGCCGCCAGCTCCACGTCCGCGGCTCCGTGGTCCCCGTACAAGAGCAGCACCGCGCGGCTTCGCACCACGATGGGTAGGACGAGGACCTTTTTGCCTACGGGGCGATCGAGATCCCGGGCGAGTCCACCTTCGACTCCGCCGGCGCGCAGCCGACCGAGGTGCCACGAGCGATCGTCGCGCACCTTCGAGAGAACGCTGGGGACGTCCAGCGGCACCCGTGTGGCGCGGACCTTTTCTGCGGGGCTGCCGGCGCCGCGCGCGTCTCGTCCCACGGCGTCGTCCCCCGACACCGCAAACAAGGCCGCGTACTCGAAGTACTGAGCGGCGAAGTCGAAGAACGCATCTGCCACGTCATCGTGCGACTTCGCGGCCAGGAGATCCCGCTCCGCCATGGCGGCCGTGTACGGACCGCGCCGCTGAGGCCGCGAAGAGGTGACGCGAGGGATGGCCCGAAGCGGCGCGTCCTCGCTCGGCTCCGGTGACGTGGGGGCGTCCGGAGGGAGCTCGGACTGGGTGAGATGCTCGTAGTCCACCGGTGGGGGCCCGGTCGTGGCATCGAAGCTCTGCGGCACTCCCGAAATGAGCGCCAGCGGCGGCACGCTCTGCGGGCGGGGCATCTGCTTGAAGTCGATGGAGGGCCCGCGGGTGAGGGGCGGCGCGCTCGGGCGACCCTCGAGGCGACGCAGTACGAGCGAAGCGCGCTCCGGGATGCGCACCCCGTACTCCCGCGCCACCGCTTGTTGAATGCGGACGCGGGGCGCGGCGAGTTGGCGCAGCGGAGCGCCGACCTCGACCGAAAGCTCCTGGGCGACGTGCTCCGGCAAAGGCTCGGCGACGGCGACGAGCAGCGCCCCGTCCGCCTCACCGAGCAAATGCACGGTGAGATGGCTGGCGCTCTGCGCGCTCAGGCGGCCGCGCAGCGACTCGGGGGTGCGCGGGAGCTCACCGACCGGCGCGGCGGTGAGGCCTGTGCCGTGGGACAGCGCCTGGGCGAGTTGCTCTTCCGTGACCACGCCGAGCTCGAGCAGGTTCGAGCCCAGCTCTCCGCCGTACATGACTTGGCGGGCCAAGGCTTCCTCGAGGTCGCGCTCGGTGGCGAAGCCCAGCTCGACGATGCTCGTGCTCAGAGTCGACATGGAGATATCGTGGGCCGCTCGGGGCGCCCCACCTGGTACCGGTTTTCACGACGTCACCGCTCTGTCAACGAGCTGGAAGCCGCGAAACCGAAAAAGCCGACTTATCAAAGCACGAGAGCAGGGCGCTGTCTTCCCGCGCCCTGCTCTGGTTTTTGCGGCCTCTCAGGCGGCTTTCGTGTCGTCCGGGGCTTTTTGAGCCCCGACCTGGGCCAAGGCAGCCAACAGCTCGTGTCGGGCGCTCGTGTCCGCCCCGAGCGCTTCACGCGTCCGCTCGCGGCCGAGGCCCAGGCTGCGCCCCGCGAGCGCGATGTGGTTGCCGCTCTTGGTGAGGATGCCGGCGTCGAGGCCGAGGTCCACGAGCTCTCCCAAGGGATCGATGCCGACGCCCCAGCGAATGTCGAACTCCGCCTCTTGGAAGGGGGGCGCGCACTTGTTCTTCACGACCTTCACCCGCGTGCGGTTGCCGACGACGACGTCTCCCACCGCGGTCTTGCCGATGCGCCGCACGTCGAGGCGCACACTCGCGAAGAAGCGCAGGGCGTGCCCGCCGGTCGTGGTCTCCGGGTTGCCGAAGACGACGCCGATCTTTTGTCGAAGCTGGTTGATGAAGACGACCGCGGTGTTCGTGCGGCTGACCTCCGCGGTGAGCTTGCGCACGCCGCGCGCCATGAGCCGTGCGTGGAGACCCATGTGCTGGTCGCCCATTTCTCCGTCGATTTCCGCCTTGGGGACCAGGGCCGCGACGGAGTCCACCACCACGAGATCCACGGCGCCCGACTCCACGAGGCTCGAGGCGATGTCGAGGCCCTGCTCGCCGCAATCGGGTTGCGAGACGAGGAGGCGATTCAGATCCACGCCGAGGGCTCGAGCGTAGCGTGGGTCGAAGGCGTGCTCGGCGTCGATGAACGCCGCGGTTCCGCCCGTCGCCTGCACCTGGGCGATGGCGTGCAGGGTGAGCGTGGTCTTGCCGCTGGACTCGGGGCCGTAAATCTCCGTGATGCGACCTCGCGGGTACCCGCCGACGCCGAGGGCGCGGTCGAGCGCGAGCGAGCCCGTGGGAATGATGGCGAGCGAGGATTCTGCGCCGCCGCCGAGGCGGAGCACCGAGCCGTCGCCGTGCTGCTTGTTGATTTTCTGGGCGAGCGCGTCGATGCGTGACGTGTCGCTCGGCTTGTCTTTGGTTTGCTTCTTTTCGGCTTCGTTCTTCTGGGTCGTCATGGTGTTCCTCGAGCTTCGAGTGGTTTGCATCAGGCCGATACGCCTGAGAGCTCCGCGTGATCGAGCAAGCGGCAGCGCACCGCCTCGCTCAGGTGAACCGAGGTCACGCGCTCGGCGTCCTCCAGGTCCGCGATGGTGCGCGCTACGCGCAGCACTCGAACGTAAGCGCGCGCGCTCAGCCCGAGCCCCTCGACCGCGCGCGCGAGGAGGCGCTCTCCGCTCGGGTCGAGGCGCGAGACCTCACGAAGCTCGCGGAGCGAGAGCGCGCCGTTCGACGTGCCTTGGACGAGGCGCTGTTCGAACCGGCGCATTTGACGGGCGCGCGCCTCGGCCACACGCGCGCGGACCGCGAGCGTTTCCGAGCTGCGCCGCTCGGGCTCGCTTTCACAGAGAGCCTGCACGTCCACGGGGGGCACGTGAACGTGGAGATCGATGCGGTCGAGCAGGGGGCCCGAGAGACGGCCGATGTACCTCTGACGTTCGTGGGCCTGGCAACGGCAAACGCGACGAGGGTTGCCCCAGTTGCCGCACGGACAGGGGTTCATTGCGCAAATCAAGAGCGGGCGCGCGGGGAACGAGGCCTGCGCGCGCGCGCGCACCACACGCACGACGCCTTCCTCCAGCGGCTGGCGGAGCGCTTCGAGCGTGCTGCGGCGAAACTCCGTGAGCTCGTCCAAAAACAGCACGCCGTTGTGCGCGAGGCTCACCTCGCCGGGACGCGGCAGCCCTCCGCCGCCCACCAGACCGGCGGTGCTCACCGTGTGATGCGGCGCGCGGAACGGCGGCTTTTCCACGATGCCCCGGCTCGGATCCACGAGGCCCGCAATGCTGTGCACGGCCGTGGTTTCGAGCGCGGCTTCGAGAGTGAGCGGCGGCAGGAGCGCGGGGAGCAGCCGCGCCAAGAGCGTTTTTCCCGACCCGGGGGGACCTGCGAGAATGACGTTGTGACCGCCGGCGGCGGCGATTTCGAGCGCGCGCTTGGCGGACGCTTGGCCTCGAATGTCCGAGAGCTCGGCGAGCCCTTCTGCAGATTCCGGCGCGAAGGCGCCGCGGCTGACTCGCGGTAGCTGCGCACGACCGTTCAGGTGCGCCACGACTTCCTCGAGCGTTGCGGCGGACAGCACCGTCATGTCCGGTGAGAAACCTGCCTCCGCGGCGTTGTCGCGCGGCACGATGGCGAAGCGGAGGCCGAGCCGCCTGGCGCCCTCCAAGAGCGGCAGCGTGCCGCGGATGGGGCGGAGTGAGCCTTCGATGGAAAGCTCACCTGCGATGACGAACTCCCGGGTGCTTTCGGGAGGGATGCGTCCGACCGCGCCGAGCACGGCGATGGCGATGGCGAGATCCAGCCCCGCGCCGGTCTTGCGGAGATCTGCCGGGGCCAAGCTGACCGTGAGCGCGTACTCGTCCATGAGCACGCCCAGGCGGGACAGCGCGCTGGCCACCCGTACACGCGCTTCGCGCACCGCCGCCTCGGCCAGGCCGACCAGCTGGAAGACGGCGGGGCCCCGGCGGCTGGCGACCTCCACGTCAATGGGTTGCGGCTCGAGCCCCGAGAGCGAGACCGCGCGGACACGGAACAGGCCGAGGTGTTGTGTGGGGGCGGGGCTGGGCGCCATGCCGGCCCTCAGAGCACGAGCCGTGCCGAGCGTTCCGAGAGCTGCATTTGGCTGAAACGTGGCCGTACCGCTTCGGCGCGTCGCGTCGCGCGCCATGGCGCGTCAGGCTAGAGCGAAGCGGGGCCGCACCAGCGACGACGAGACGAAACTTTTACGAAGCGCGGGAGCGGCCGCCCCTCTGCGAGGCTTCGCGCACGAAAGAAAACCCGAAAGGAAACCATGACCATTCACCCCGTCGTGTTGATTCCCGGAGACGGGATTGGGCCCGAAGTGAGTGACGCCGTGATGACCATCCTCGCGGCGGCGCGCGCCCCCGTCGAGTTTCGTACGTTCCACGCGGGACTTACGGCCATCGAGAAGAACTTGGGAGACACGTTGCCAGACGACACCGTGGCCGCCATTCGCGATCACCACGTAGCGCTCAAAGGGCCGTGCACCACGCCGGTGGGCAAGGGGTTTTCTTCGGTGAACGTGGCCCTGCGGCGAAAGCTGAACCTGTACGCCGCGCTGCGCCCGGTGCGCTCGCTCGCGGGCGTCAAGACGCGCTTCGAGAACGTGGACTTGGTCGTGGTGCGCGAAAACACCGAGGGGCTCTACAGCGGCATCGAGAACCTGATTACGGACGGCGTCGTCGTGTCCATGAAGGTGGCCACGCGGAGCGCGTGCCACCGCATTGCACACTGGGCTTTTCGCTACGCGACGCACCGCAAGCGGCAGAAAATATCCGTGCTGCACAAAGCGAACATCATGAAGCTGAGCGACGGGATGATTTTGGAGGAGGCCCGCAAGGTGTCCAAGCGGGACTACCCCAACATTTCTTACGACGAGGTGATCATCGACGCGGCGCTGATGAAAATCGTGCAGGACCCGACCAAGTTCGACATCATCTTGTGCGAAAACCTGTACGGCGACATCGTTTCCGATTTGTGTGCGGGTTTGGTGGGCGGCTTGGGAGTGGCCCCAGGCGCCAATATCGGTGACGAGGACGCCGTGTTCGAGGCCGTTCACGGTTCGGCGCCGGACATCGCCGGGAAGAACCTCGCCAATCCGCTGTCGCTCTTGATGAGCGCGGTGATGATGCTCAATCACCTCGCGGAAACGAGAGGCGACGCGAGCTGTGCGCGCGCGGCTCTCAGCATCAAAAACGCTTACAATCGCGCGCTGGAAGAGGGACAGAAGACGCGCGATTTGGGCGGCGAGCTCGGAACGCGAGAGTTTTCGAGCGCCATCATCGACCGCTTGGAGGTATGAAGCGCGCTTTTTCGCGGCTTTGCGTCGTCCACCTCGCGGAGGGACGTAACGTTTCGGTCCTCTCGGCCGTACGGCACGAGGAGCTCTCGCAGGCTGGGCGGCCCTAGAAGCGTCGTTCGAGCCTGAACGTAGGAGAGCACCGGTGAGCTAGAATGACGCCGAGCGCCGCTGTCCGATTTCCACGGAGTCGTCGTCGACCCCGCGGGAGACGGACGGGGTCGCGACGTAGCGCGCTTTTGTTTTGCACGGTGCTGGCGTGGCTGACACCGCACGGAGCGTACGCCCGCGTGCTCCCGGGAGGGCCGCCAGCCACGTTGTCGGGCGTCGTGTGTGAGGAGCCCGAGGGGCGCGAGCCGTCGTCCTGGTCGTGGGAGTTGCTCCCGCAGGGGCTCATTTACCGCTCTTACTTGGCGGGCGTGAAGGAGCCGCGCATGTACCTCGGCATCGTCGGTGTCTTGCACGAGGCGTGGTTCGTCGACATGACGGTGGGAGGTCGCGTGGGTTTGGTGCGCTACGGCAACGGCTCCGCGGTTTTCCCCGAAGGCTTTCAGTTCGACCTGGAGACGGCCACCATGGGGCGCCTCGACGTGCGACAAGACGTCGACCTGAGCTCGGCGGACTTGCGCATTGGCGGCGTGCTTTCTCACCGCCTGGGAAACGCTCGCTTGAAGCTCGGTTACTATCACTTGAGCTCCCACGTGGGGGACGAGTACCTCTTGGCCAACCCGGACTTCGAGCGCATCAACTACTCACGGGAGGCGCTCGTTTTCGGCGTGAGCTACTTCGTGACTCCGGCGGTGATGCCGTACGCCGAGGTCGAGTGGGGCGTACGCGTCGACGGAGGCAGCAAACCGTGGGAGTTTCAGCTGGGGGTGGACGTGAGCCCGGCCGAAGGAGGGTTTGCTCCGTTTTTTGCGGTGAACGGCTACCTGCGCCAGGAGGTCGATTTTTCGGGGAACTTCGTGATGCAAGCGGGCGTGCAGTATCGGCGCGCGTGGGGGCAGCGCATGCGCGCCGGAGGACAGTACCTGACCGGCAAGGACCCGCAGTTTTCGTTCTTCGAAAAGTCCGAAACTCAAGCCGGATTCGCGCTCTGGTACGACTTCTGACCCTTCCGGGGCGCGTGCGGGCTTTCGTCGTCGCGGACGTGCTTTTCGAGCAGCGCGCGGAGCGCACGCGGGCGGAGCGCGAAGAGCTCGCGTCCCTCCGTCAGGGCGGCGAGCGTGAGCTCGGCTTCGCGGGAGGCACACAGCGCCGAGAGGTTGACCGCGCTGTCCTTCGTGGGAGGGAGACCCGTCTCGAGATCCGCGAGATCGTGAGCGTCGCCCAAGAGCTCGGAGAGCGCATCGAGACGCGCGATCCGTGCGTCGAGTGAGGGCTCCAGATCTCGGACGAGCTCGAGCTGGTGCCAGTGGCGTTTGACGTGTTTACGCCACTCGTGAACACGACTCGAGCTGGGACGTTTTTGGGCTCGCGAAAAGGCGCGGCGCGTGCGCTCGAGCTCGTCTCGGAGTCCGAGCACCAGCACCTCCGCTTGGGTGTCGGGGAGCCAAGAATGCGCGTGGGAGGTTGCGCGCGAAATCAGCTCCGCTGCACGCTCGCGCTCGCTCCGTGACGGCACGCCGGGCGTCCGCTCGAGGCCGAGCACCTCTTCCGGGCGCGCGCCGGTGACGCCGTAGTGGAGAAGTAGCCTGGTGAGCGATTCGATACGAGCCGTCGCAGCACGCGCAGACGCCAAGCAGCGGCCGGCGTCCCGCAAGGTGTGGTCCGCCTCACGGAAGGCGCGTTTGGAGAGCGCCGGTCGCACGACGCGGAGCATGGAGCGTAGCCACTTCAAGCGGCGTCGCACGGTGTGGACGCGAGCCGCCGCTTCCTTCGCGGGGGCGTCCGGCGGAAAGTCGAGCAGGCCCGCGCATTCTGCGAGCCCTTCGAGCGCCAAGCAGCGCAGCTCTCGGGCGAGAGGCCCAACCTGGAGACGCGGAGACATTTCCCTTCAAGCTA
>JAEYVE010000132.1 GCA_023432025.1 Pseudomonadota bacterium | reverse complement strand
CCGTGCTCGAGAAGCTCGTGAGCCGCGGCACCATCCAGCGCAAGGACCGCGTCGTGTGCGTGTCCACCGCTGCCGGGCTCAAGTTCACCGAGTTCAAGGTGCGCTACCACGACGGCGACATCGAAGGCGTGACGAGCAACCTGCGGAATCCGGCCGTGATGCTTCCGGCGGACTACGGGCAAGTCGTCGACGTGCTGAATCAGCGCTTTTCGTGAGCGTGCGCCGCGCGCTGGGTTACGGACGCGCGCTCGCGTAGTGCGGGAGCACCGCACGACGTGGGCAGGACGCCGCCCCTAAAATGAAACGAAGGCGGTGACCTCGGGGGTCGCCGCCTTCGGCTTATTTGACTGCGCTTGTTCGCGGGAGGGCCGCCGCTTCGGCGTTCGGAGCGGCGCCTTCTTGCGCGAAGCCAGCCTTTGGCTTTTTGGGCCGTGCTCGTGCGTGAGAGTCAGAACGTCCAGCGTGCTGCGGCGCCGCCCGACTGGGGCGTTACGAAGGGCGCCACCACGAGCTTGTCCTTGGCGGCCTGCTGACGGCGCTTGGCTGCCGTGGCCTTGGCGTCCACGTCGTCGTTGCTCGACGTGAGGAGCACGATGCCGGTGATGCCGAGGGTGAGGGCCACGCCGAAGGCCATGTCGGAGATGAGAGCGTTGCGCTCGACCTCGTCCGCCTTGTCGGTAGTCGGCCTATCGTCGTACTCGCTCTTGTCGTTCAGGGCCATGACTCCGAAGACCGTACCTACGGCGACGCCAGCGCCGGCGAGGCCGAGCGTGACGTAAGCGGGCACCAGGCTGCGCTCGGCCTTTTCCGGCGCAGCGATGCTGGCCGGGGGCGTGGCGACGGCGACGGGGCGTGGGGTGGCCTGGAGCTTGATGCGGTGCTCGAGCTCATCGCCACCCTGGAGGGAGACGTCCAGGGCGGCCTGATCGTAGCCGTCCAGGGCCACCTCGAGCTTGTGGAGCCCGGGCGCCAAATCGACCGTGAGGGGGCTGGCCGAGGCCGCTGGAGTGCCGTCGATGGTGACGGCAGCGCCCGCGGGATCGGTGGTGATGGTGAGGCGAGCGGGCAGGGCCGCTCGAAGCTCCTCGAAGCGGGACTTGGCTTCGGCGACCTTGTCCTCGCCGACGTGGCTGGCGTTCGGGTTGGCCAGGAACGCGCGGTAGGCTCGCGCGGCGTCCGCTTTGCGATCGCCTTGGCCATCGAGCGATTTGGCGATCCAGTACTCGGCGTGCGGCGACGGGATGGCGTCATGAGCCACCACGAACTGCTCGTAGGCGAGCTGGTAGTTGCCTTCTCCATAGGCTACCTGGGCGGCTTGGAAGCTCGAGCGCGCTCGCTCGCGGGTTGCTTCGTCGGGGCCGCTGGGCGCCGGCTGCGCGTCGGTCTCCACGGCGCCAGCGGGTGCGCTCGAGGGCGCCGCGGGGGCTTCTGTCGGCGAGGGCTGCGCGCCGGTCGACCGTGGCGCGGGGGAGGTGGCTGTTTGGGCCAGCGCCGCCGGGGCGAGGGTTCCGCTGACGAAGCTGGTGAAGGCAACGGACGCCACGAGTCGGCGGAAGGCGAAGGGGGTATGCATGCGGAGTCTCCTGACGGCGGCGCCTGGTGGGGGCAGCTCGCCGTCGAGTGCGGGCCCAGGCTAATCTCCGAATATCGGGGGCCACAAGACTGCTTTGAGTATTATGTGGAGGTGCCGACCGTGGATTCGCCTTCGCTTCACTAACTCGCCATGAATACGTCACAAATCGGCGTTGCTCCGGACGCGGCGCACGCCTCGACCGCCCCCAGCCCAGGGGGTGCTTTCGCGCAGTTCGGCGAGCCCGCGGAGCTCTTGCTCTTGGCGGCGCAGACGCGCCGCGCGCGAGACGCGGGTGACACGGAGGCCGAAGCGAGGTCCTGTGGTGCGCTCGCTCGCTTGCTTGCACGACGCGGCATCGAAGTACGCGAGATGCTCGCGCTCGCCGAGCGTGCCGTGGCGCGCGGCGATGACGGCAGCCTGGCGAGCGAGTTGTCGGCGTGGTGGGCAGGCGTGGGCGAACCCGCGCGCGCCGCGCAGATCCTGCAGCGTGTCGAAGGGCGCGCGAGCACGGAAGATCGCGCGGGCGTTCTCGTGCGTATCGGTGTGCTCTTGTCGCGCGCCGGGCTGGGCGCGGAAGCGGCGCGGGCGTTTCAGGCGGCAGCGCAAGCAGACGTGACGGATCCGCTTCCTCTCGAGCTGCTCGGCAGCTTGGGCGGCTGGAGCGCGGTGACGCCGGAAGTTGCTTCACGGGCCTTTCAGGAGGCCGCTGAGCGCCGCTTGCAAATGGGAGACGAAACGGCGGCCTTCGAGAACAGCATTCGCGCGTTCGAGACGTGCCCCGCCGACGCCGGGGCGGCGGAACGTCTCTCCGTTGCGCTCCTCTCCCGGGGGCGCACGGGCGCCGCAGAAGAGGTCATTCGTGAGCAAGCGCGCTCCGGCTCGGCCGCGCGTCGCGCGGCCGTCCACGAGCGACGCTTCGCGCGCCATGTGTCGGAAGGGGACCTCGACGGCGCGCTCGGCGCGGCGCTCGATGCCGAGCTGGACGCCGGGCTCGATCCCACTCGTCTGCTCGAGGTGCTTGCAGCCGAAGAGCAGGCGGCCGGCGACGCAGAATCCGTCTTCGTTCGCGCGGCTCGGCAAGAGCCACTCCTCTCCGAGTGGTTGCTCGCGGCCATCGACGTCGGCGTGTTCACGTGGGGCGCGGCGCAGGCGCAGGCGGCGCGCACAAGGGTGGCAAGCACGCTTCTCGGCGGGGCTCGAGCGCGCCTCGCGCCTGAAATGGCGCTGGGCGGCTCCGAGATCACGCGCCGCATTTCGAGCCTGCGCGAGCAGCTGCTCCGCATCGACGCCGCGGACGCCGAGCCCGCGCGCTTGGAGCTCGCTCGCTTGCATGCGGCGCGAGGTACGTGGAGCGAGGCGCACGACGCCGTCGAACCACTTCTCGCGCGGCCTGCGGTCAGCATGGAGGCCGCCTGCCTCTTGGCCGTGCTTGCGGTTCGCGCTCGCCGCCCCGACACGCGCGCCCGCGCGCTGGCGGCTGCCGCGTGGGCGCTGTCGGGCCGCGCGCGTGCCGTGGTGGGCAGCGTCGCATCGGAGCTGCTTTTGGAGACAGGGCGTGCGTCGGACGCGCGCGCCGTGGCGGAGCTCGCCGTCGCGGGAGATCCGTCTTGGCAGAGGGCCGTCGCCGCGCAAGCATTGGTGGCGCAAAGAGAGCCCGACGCCGCGGCGGCGGCGGTGCTCGAGCGTTCGCTCTCCGTGGTCTTGGCGCGCGCCTCGGCGTGCCGCGTGCTCGCGGAGTCGTCGGAGCGGCGCGGCGCGCTCCGACTGGCTTTGACGTGGACGCAACGCGAGCTGTCCTTGCGCCCCGGAGATCCCAATGTAGCGCGGCAGCTCCTGCGCCGCGCCGCGGCCGCAGGCGATGGAGAGCGACTGGCCGACGCGTTGTCGTGGCTGCTCTCGCAACCTCTGCCGCACGCGGAGCTCGCGGACATCGTGGCTCTGTCGCTTTCGGCTTTGGCCCGGCTCCTCCCGGAGCGCTCCGCGGAGCTCGCGCGTCGGGTGCTCGACGTGGTCGGTCCGCGCTTCGAGTCCGTACTTTCTGCGGTGACGGACGTCGCGCGCAGGGTGAGCTCCTTCGAGCTAGAGGCGCAAGCCATCGAGCGCTACCTCGTGACGGCGCCGCCCGAGGCGCGCGCGAACGCGCAGCTGACTCTCGCGGGTCTTCGCGTTTCACTCGGAGACGTCACGGCTGCCGCTCGAGCCTTGCGTCGCGCTCTGGCGGGCGGCGTCCCCCCCGAGGAGGTCGTGGCTCGGCTCGCCGAGCTTCCGGCGCCCAACTCCGCCGACGCGGTCGTGGCGAGCCTAGAGGTGCGCGCCGAGGCGGCGGTAGCGTCCGAGGGGGCGGTTTCGAGGGGCAGGCAAATCGCGGAGCTGTATTGGGCGCTCGGAGCAGCTCGCTGGGAGCTCGCCAAGGACCAGAAAGGCGCCATCGCCGCCTGGACGCAAGCGCTCGTCCATGACGACGACGAGGGCGCCGCGCGTCTTGCGCGCACGTTGGTGTCTTTCGTGGGCGCAGAGAGCGCTACGGTCGAGCTCGAGCGCATCGCGGTGGCTCTGGATGACCGCGCACGCGCCTCTCGGCTCCTCGGTCATGCGGCGCGCCTCGCCGTGGAAGCGCACATGCCTGGAGAAGGCTTTCGCCTGGCGCGCGAAGCCTTGCTGAAGGACGCGACGAACATGGACGTGCTCGGCATCGCCGAGCGTTCTGCTGGGCCGCGCGAGCTGGAACTGCTCGTGTCGCTCTATGGTTTTCTCGCCGAGGCGACGCTCGGGCGTTACGGCGAGCGCGCGGTTCACTACCGCGCAGCGAGGCAGCTCGAGCGCCGCGGCCGCCACGAAATCGCGCTTCGACACGCGATTGCAGCGTTCGAAGCCGTGCCCGGCGAGGGGGTGGCGTTCGTGCTCATGGCGCGGCTCGCGGAGCGAGCGTCCGCTTCGGCTCAGGTGGTCGCTGCGATCGAGCGAGTCGCCGCTCGCGCGCCGACGAAGGAGCTCGCTGCGCTTTGGCTCGGCCGCGCGGCAGCGCTCGCAGACACCACGGACGCTGGGCGTCGACAGCGCCTGGACGTTCTCTTGCGCGCGCTCGTCGTGCGTCCCGACGCGCCGACGCTGGGCACGGTGTCCGAGGCCATTCGTCAGCTCTTGGCGGCGTGCCCCGAAGACCGAGAAATCGTGCTCTTGCGCTTCGAGCGAGCGCTGAGCGCGCTCTTGCCGAAGGTGGGCGGCCCGGACGGCGCGCTCTTCGCTTTGCGCGCCGCACAGAGCGCGGTGAGCCTCTTCGGCGTGAGCGTGCTCGGGGTTCGCGCGCTCCGCCGCGCTGCAGAGTGCGACGGGGACATCGAGCAGTTCGCCGAGCTCGCTTCCGTGCTGGGCGTGCTCGTCGAGGCGCGTGACGAGGCGACGTCGTTCGTTCGGTGGTGCGCGGAGCGCGCCAGCCAGCGTTTGACGAACGTGGGGCGTCCCTTGGCGCTCTTGGGCGCTCAGTTGGCCGAACGCCTCGAGGAGCGTGACGCCGAGGCTCATCTTTTGCTCCGCGCCGCCATGGCGGATCCGAGTGACGTTGCCGCGGCTCGGCGGGTGCGTCAGCTGGCGGAGCAGCTCGACGACCCGGAGCTACTCGGCGCCGTGGAGGCTCTGGTCCCGCTCGACGAGCGCGCGCGCCTCACCGTCGCTCAAGCGGCGGGCGCGTCGGTGGAAGAGGCGCTGGATCTCCTCTTGGACATCGAGCTGGGCAAGACGAGCGAGGAAACTCGCGCCCTCGTTCTTTCGGCGCTCGCGCTGCGCCAAGAAGAAATCGGACGACTCGACGACGCGGCCAGCAGCTTTCGTGCCTTGGCCGCCCTCCGTCCCACCGACACGGAGGCGCTGCGGGGTCTGGAGCGTGCGGCCGAGCGTCGCGGAGACTTCGAGGAGGTCATTCGACTGCTCGACAAGCGCGCGGAGCTAGCGACCGATTTGAGCGAGGTGCGCCGCATTCGGCTGCGGCGGGCGACGCTGCTCGAGCAACGCCTAGGAAGGCCCGACGCGGCGCGCGCCGACCTCGAGCAGCTCCTCGAACAGGGCGACGAGTTGTCGGTCTTGCGGGTTTTGGCGGACCTTTGTCGGCGGACGGGAGATCCGGGGAGAGCCGCTACGTTGTGGCTGCGGGCGAGCGGCGCCGCGACGACTCGTGAGGAGGCCGAGGAGCTCATCGTTCGTTCGGCGGAAGCTCACTTGGAGGCGGGGGACATCGCGGGCGCGCGTCGCGCTTTGGACGGCGCGGCCGCTTGGGAGTCGTCTTTGGCGGTTGCCGAGCTTCGCCTGCGTGTGGAGCAGAAGGCTGGCGATCCTGGGCGATCGAGCGACGCAATGGCCGAGCTCGCGGGGCTGTTGCCGCACGACGCAGGGCGCGCAGCGTCGTTGCTCGTGGAGGCAGCTCGCTTGAGCTTGGGCAAGGGGGACACGATGCGCGCGCTCGAGTTGGCGCAGCGCGCGGCAGACCTCGCGCCACGGTCGTCGGATGCGCAGCTCTTGGCGCGCCGCTTGGAGTACCTGACGCGCGGCGTGGGGTCCGCCGAGGAGGCGCGCGTCACCGTCGAGCAGCTGCGGGGCCTCTCGGAGCTCACGCATCGGCAAACGGAGCTGCGGGCATTCCTGCTCGCCGAGGCCCTCGACGTCGTCGAGGGGGGCGGCGCGGGGCGGCGTGAGCTCGATGCAGCGGCAGAGCGGGTGGGCAGCCGCGCGTTGATCGCCGTCGGGTTGGCGGAGCGTTCCGACGGGGAACCGCGACGAGCGTTGTCCCACCTGGACTCGGCGCTGGGGAGTGACTTGCACGGCTTGCGCAGCGAAGGCCAAGTCTTGATTCGGGCGGGGCGGGCCGCGCGCGCGTTGGGGGAGCTGGATCGCGCGCAGGCCTACTTCTCTGCCGTGTCGAGCGACGACGCGCGGCAGTCGGAGGCGGCGTCGGAGCTGCGGGAAGTCGCGGCAGCGCGCTTGCAGCTCGAACGCGAACGCGAGGAACGCGCCGCGCGACAGCGCGCGGAACGTGAAGCAGCGGAGCGCGCCGAACGCGAGGCCATCGAGCGCGCCGAACGCGAGGCCATCGAGCGGGCGGAGCGCGAACGAGTGATGGCGGAGGCGCGCCGGGAGCAGCTTGCTCTGGAGCGCCGAGAAGCAGAAGAGCGTGAAGCGGCCGAACGGGCAGAGCGTGAGGCCATGGAGCGCGCCGAACGCGAGGCCATCGAGCGGGCGGAGCGCGAGCGAGTGATGGCGGAGGCGCGCCGAGAGCAGCTCGCTCTGGAGCGCCGAGAAGCAGAAGAACGCGAAGCGGCCGAACGGGCAGAGCGTGAGGCCATGGAGCGCGCTGAGCGCGAGGCCATCGAGCGGGCGGAGCGCGAACGAGTGATGGCGGAGGCGCGCCGGGAGCAGCTTGCTCTGGAGCGCCGAGAAGCAGAAGAGCGCGAAGCGGCCGAGCAGGCGGAGCGTGAGCGAGCCAAGGAGCTCGCGCGCCAAGAGCAGCTGGTGCGTCAAGCGGTGGAGCGCGCAGAGCGCCAGCGCGTCATCGATTTGGCGCGCCAAGAACAGTCCGCTCGTGAACAGTCCGCTCGTGAACAGTCCGCTCGTGAGGCAATGGAGCGGGCCGAGCGCGAATCCGAAGAGCGCGTGCCGTCCTCTCGGCGCCTCGTACGTCCCTCGAGGCCGCCTGGAGTATCCGACAGCTCGAAGATGCCGGCGAGCCCACGGCCGAGCCTCGCGAGTGATCTCGAGATCCGTTTGGCTGCGGCGCTCGAGATGGGCGACGTCGAGGCGGGCCGTGAGCTCTTGGTGCTCTTGGAGCGTGACACGGCGCGTGGGCGGGATCGCGTGCTGGTTGCTCTGCGCGTGGCCGCGCTGGTGCCCACGGACGCTTGGGTGCTGGAGCAGCTGGCTCGTGCCGCCGAGCAGGAGCGCAACGAGCCGCTCCGACTGGCGGTGCGGCACGTCCTGGGTGCGTTCGGCGGAGGACCTCGTGTGGTGGCTCCCGAATTGGCGCGGGTGCGCGAGCAGCCGGAAGAGGTGCGTCGCATCGTGACGCGCGGCATCGAGTCTCCCGGAGCGTCCGCGGCTGCCCTGGTTTGGGAGCACGTGCCTCATGCGTTCAAGCGCGATCCAGGCGCCTACGGCATCACTGGCCTGGAGCGTCTGCCGCTCGGTGCCTCCACTCTCTTGGGCCGCCTATACACGGAGGCTGCTCGCGTGCTTGGTGCTTCCAGAACGCCGCTTTTCCAACGGCGTGGCTCGGGCGCCATTACGATGGCAGTGGCGCTCATGATGCCGCCGGCGCTTTTGGTGTCGGGCGACATCGACGAGATCACGCCGGAGCTGAGCTTTCACTTCGGGGCGATGCTGATGGCCACGTCGCCCGAATTCTCGATCCTCTTCGGCGCGGATCCGTCGAAGGTGCGGACGCTGCTGGAGGCGCTCCTCGTTTCCTTTGCGCCGCCGAGCGGTGCTCGACCCAATCCCGCGGCGACGCGCCTCGCTGCGCTGCTCTGGGAGTCCATTCCTCCGCGCGGTCAACGTCGCCTGGCGCAGCTGTGCGCCGACCCGGAGCTCTTGGTGTTCGAGCGTGTGGTGGGGCAGACGCGCCTCGTCTTGCGCCGCGCCGGTCTCGTGCTTTCGGCGGATCTGTGGACCGCGGTTGCGGCGACGAGCGAAGAGGAGGGCTTCGTTCCCCCGGATACCTTGGAGGCCCTGGCCGATCTCTGCGCGCGGAGCCCGGCCATTTTGGACCTCGTGCGACTGGCGCTCACCCCCGAGTACGCCGAGGTTCGCTGGAGCGCACGCTGAGCTGGCCATCCGCTGGTCCGTGGGTGAGTCGGGACACCGGTGTCATGGGGGACTGGCTCCGGGGCCGCCCTTGGAGCGTCGCGATGTCGAGACGAAGGTGCGAGATGAGGCTGCTTGTGGCCGTTTCCGGAACGAATCGCCGGTCCGAGCTTCGGAATCGTCACCGTGGCACGCGATTTGCGTTCTTCCCCACAGTGCGGCACCTTGACGACGCAGTGCAGCAGAGTTTTCGGCGCTTCGGGGTGCGCCCGCTCGTTTTGACGTTCGGCCTTTTCGTCGCCGGGTGCTCCGTGGACGCGCTCTCGTTGGACACGGGGCCCGCGTCACGTAATCAGTGTTCGGACGACGACGAGTGCGGGAACGGTCGGTGCGTCGACGCGCAGTGCCGCTCCATGGAGGGGCACCTCACGACGCTCGTCGTGGAGGTGACGCCGCCCGCCGACGCTTTCATGGTGGCGGGAGCGCGGTTCTTGAACGAGGTGCGGGATTTGGACCCTGCGGGTGGTCCGCTGGAGATTTCGCTGGGGCACGTGTCGCGTATCACGGGCACCGTGCGCGCGGTGGACGTGGAAAAGCGCGCGACGTGTGTTCCGCCGCCTGCGGGCGCCAAAGGACAACTGGCGCCGGACGGGACGCTCCCCGCGCGCGTGACGCTCACTCCCCGCGCGCGCCTGCTCGGCATGCAGACGCCCACGCACACCGCCGCCACATCCTTCAGTGCGGGAGCAAGTAACCAGTTCTCCCTCAACGTCCCCCCCAGCTCGTACGACGTGTACGTCGAGCCGCTCGCTCCGAGTGGAGACTGCTCGCTGCCGCCTCAGCTGTTCGTGGGGCAAGAAATCGCGCCGGGGAACGTTTCGCTCGGCTTGGTGTTGCCGGCGCCCCAATACCTGGAGGTGACCGTGCTTTGGCCGGACGCTTCGGATCCGGTGCTCGAGGGGTGGACGCTGCAGGTGGTCGAGCAGGACTCGGGCCGCGTGCTGTCCACCGAGGCCATCCTCTCCGAACCCGAGGTGACGGAGGGGGGGCTCGCGTATCATGCGCTCCTCGCCTACTCGCCGGTCGAGGCGAGTGGCACGGCGGTCACGTTGCCGAGCGGGACGGAGCTCGTGAAGCTGGCGCCGCCCGAAGGTCTGACCGCGCCGGTCATCATCGTCCAGCGCAACGTGCTGGAGCTCTTTCAAGAGGGACGAGGCGTCATCGATCAGTTGGCGCAGCTCCCCACCCCGGTGAAGGTGACCGGGCAGGTGAGCGTGCAGGACCAACCCGAGGGCGTCGCCGCGACGGTGACGCTCGTCGCGAAGGAGCTGCGGGCCATTGGCGCGGGCACGGTCGCGGCCTTCGAGCGTGTGGTGGAGTCGGACGCGAGCGGTCAGTTCGAGGTAGATCTCCTTCCGGGCAGCTACCGGGTGATTGCGACGCCAGCTCCGGATACGGGCCTGGCCGTCACCGAGGTGGTTTGGGAAATTGCCGCGGACACGGACGTTCAGGCGGGAAAGACCGTCGAGCTGGGGCCGAGCCCCGTCCTGCGCGGCGCGGTGATGGACTTCGCGGGGCGCGCGGTGGGTGGAGTCGCGGTGCAGGCAGCCGCGTCACCTGCGCCGACCTTCGTGGACGTCTTGGACCGTGCGCTGGGCCACCTGCCCGTGGTTCCACAAGCAGAGGGAACGGTCTCCCGGGCCGACGGCGCGTTTCAGGTGACGTGTGACCCGGGAACGTTCGATCTCTGGGTGCGCCCTGAAGCCAACTCGGGGTTCGCTTGGATGGTTCGTCCCGCCGTGGAGGTAGGGAAGGCCGACGTGAAGCTCGGCACCGTGCAGCTGCCGCTGCCCGTGGAGTACCGCGGCACGCTGCGGTCCTCGGACGTGGATTCACTACCCTCGGCGCTGGTGCGGGCTTACGCCTACGTCGCGGGGCGGGAGCTGACGAACGATCCCAGTAAAGCGACGGCAGTCGTTCAGGTTGCCGAAACCCGCGCGGACGAAGAGGGGCGCTTCAACCTACTCCTCCCGACCTCTTTCGAATGAGGCTGAAACGCCGTGGCACCGCGCAAGTTCGTCGCGGCTGGCACGGCGCGGATTGTGGGTATAGGGTCGTCCACGTGAGGCCCCCGTCGTCCGCCGGTTTGCACTCGTCCGAGGGGAGTCCTCTCGTCCGCGTTCGCGCCGCCGCGAGTGGTGAGCGAGGTGGTATTGGGGCGCTGGGCAGCGAGCCCGTGAGCTCACGGGAGGTCGACGGCACGCGCGCCGGCAAGCCCGGCGAAAAGGAGCTGGCGGGCGCGCTCCACGAAGTGTCCAACGCGTTGACGGTCGTCTTGGGATGGTTGGAGACAGCCGAGGATGCGCGTGACGTTGGAAAGCTACAGGCAGCTTTATCGGTCGCTCGCGAGCACGCGCGGCGCGGTCGCAGCCTCGCGCGTCGGGCCATTGGCGCCGAGGACGAGCTGACGCTGGACCATCGTGACGCGCGTAGCTTGGTGGAGTTCGCCGCCATGAGCGTGATGCCGCGAGCGAACGAGCGGAACGTTCGCTTGGAGGTGAACGCGGCGTCCGGCGCCGATGTCGCGTTGGGAGACGACGGGCCGGCGCTGCAGATCCTCACGAACCTGCTGCTCAACGCCATGGATTTTTCGCCGCCCGGTCGCGCGGTGCGCGTGCGCGTCGAACGCGAGTCGACGCGCGTCGTGTTTACGGTGGAGGACGAAGGTCCAGGCATTCCCGAGGCGCGGAGGGCCACGTTGTTCGCGGAGCCGCACAGCACGCGTCGTGGCGGCGCGGGGATCGGGCTTTCTCACTCTCAACGCTTGGCGCGCGAGAGCGGCGGAGATTTGCGCTTGGTGCCCACCGAGCGCGGCGCGTGCTTCGAGCTCACGTGGCCGGTGGCTGCGTCGCGCACGGACGTCCTTGCGGCGGAACGCGGTTCCGTTTCACTCACCGGAGCGCGCGTGTTGGTCGTGGAGGACGATCCGGCCATCGCTTCTTTGCTCACGCTCAGCCTCGAGGCGCGTGGCGCGGACGTCATCGTCGCTCCCGACGGACCGAGTCTCGCGACCTTGCTCGCGGGACGACCCGTGGTGGACGCGGCGCTCGTGGACTTGTCTCCTTTGGAGGGGCACCTGGCGGAGTCGCTGGACGCGATCCGGTTGGGCTCTCCGGAGGCGGTGGTCTTGTTGGTGAGTGGTCAACCAACGGGCATCCCCGAGGAGGCCGAGGGCCGCTTCGCTGCCTGGGTGCGCAAGCCCTTCGAAATGAGTGAGCTCATCGAAACGTTGGGTTCGCTTCTGGGCACCCGCTGAGCGCCGGGCTCGGCGTGGTTCGGGTGGGCTGACGGACGAGGCGGTCCGGGAAGGGCGCGTAAGTCTCTTGACATGGCGTGCTGTCCGCCTACCTTCCGCGAGCCAACGACGCGCCGCGGTCACCGCGAGCGTCGGTCGACGCAGCCCCTCTTGGGGAAGCGTCACACCTCGCGAAGGTGGCGGAATGGCAGACGCACTAGCTTGAGGTGCTAGCGGGGTAACTCCCGTGGAGGTTCGAGTCCTCTCCTTCGCACAAGAACGAACGATTGAAGACGGGGCGAGTCGCAAGACTCGCCCTCTTCGTTTTTGTTCGCCTCCATCGAGCGTCGCGTTCGGAAGTCGCGGGGGCGGACACGGACTACGCCTTATCTCGAGCACCGAACGTGATTTGTAGGGCGTTGTTCCGCCTCGCGACCTGTCGTAAGGCAAGGGCGTGGCGAGAACGAAGTCTTCCATCGCTCAGGCAACCGCGCGTTTCGTCGCGGAGCTGACCGAGCTGCTCGAGCTCGAGCTGAAAGAACAGCTGATCCAGCGTATTTCTGGCGGCGTCGTAGCGCCCCCCGCCGAGCAGCCGCGAGCGTCTGGGGGGCGGATCCGTCGCTCCACCGCGGACCTCGAGAACGTGAAGCAGGCGCTCTTGAACGCGCTCACGGCGCATCCGGGCGCGAGCTCCGAACAGTTGCAAGAGCAGCTGGCCATTTCTGCGAAAGATCTGCGGGGTCCGCTGCTCGATCTTCGTCACGAGCAGAAGGTGCGCTCCACGGGTGAGCGACGTGAAATGCGCTACTTTGCTGCGACGAGTAAGCCGCCCGCGAAGCGCCGCAAGGCAGAAGAGGCGAGCGAGGGCCGCTGAGTCGCCGAGAGGCCGCCGTTTCGCTCGCCCTGCGTGTCTCGGCGTGGCGCCTGTGGGGCGTCCGCTCGCTGACTCGGTCGCTCGGTCGTTTGCACGAGCACGGTCACCCGCCCACTTGCTGACTTGCGCAAGCTTCGTTCGCCCGTTCCGCCGGCGACTAACCCTGATCGATGCGCTCCATCATGCTCGACAGGTCGTCCGCGTGCTCCTCTTCCATCGCCAAAATACCCTCCAGCATGCGGCGCGTGGTCGGATCGTCGTTGCCCATGTAGCCGATCATTTCGCGGTAGCTGTCGATGGCGATGCGCTCGGCGACCAGGTTCTCCCGGATCATGTCGCTGAGCGTTGCGCCCTCGACGTACTCGGCGTGGCTGCGATCGAGCAGCCCGTCGGGTGACAAGTTGGGCTCACCGCCGAGCTGAACGATGCGCCGCGCGATTTGATCCGCGTGGTCCTGCTCTTCATTGGCGTGCTGCAAGAACTCTTGCGCCACCGGCTCGGAGTGGATCCCACTCGCCATGAAGTAGTGCCGCCTGTAGCGGAGCACGCACACGACCTCCGTGGCGAGAGCCTCGTTCAAGAGGCGTATCACGGTGTTGCGATCCGCTTGGTAGCCTTCGGTTACGGCGCCTTGCTCCACGTGGCGTCGCGCGTTTTGCCGAATGGTCGCCACGTCCGTCAAAGAATGGTTCATTCGTTTGCTCCCCCGGCGAGCTTCACGGCGCGGCTGCGCCGCCTCTCGCACCGAGGAAAGTTAGCACGCTGACGCGCGCGCGCTTCGAGCGCTGGGGCCCAAGACGTGGCGCGGGCGCGCCCGCGGGCCCGACTCGGTCTCCCGCGTCTTCGGCGAGTTTGTCGCATCGATCGCGCGCCCTTTGGCTGTACCGTGTCGCCCATGCCTGAAGTGCTGCATCTCGTCGTAGTCGGGGCTCATCTTCGAGGGGAGCCTCTCAATCACGAGCTGACGGCGCTCGGCGCCACGTTCGTGCAAGCCACGCGCACCGCCGCGGGCTATCGCATGTACGCGTTGCCGGGCGCGCTCGAAAAGCCGGGGCTCGTGCGCGTGACGGAGGCGGGCCGCGCTTTCGAGGTCGAGGTGTGGAGCGTGCCCTCGGCGCGCTTCGGGGAGCTCATGGAAAAGGTGCGTTCGCCGCTGTGCATCGGCACGGTGCTGCTCGAGGGCGGTGTCCAGGCGCTTGGCTTTTTGTGCGAAGCTTTCGCCGTGGCGCAGGCGCGGGACATTTCCGAGTACGCGGGCTGGCGTGACTACCGAGCGCGACGCTGAAGCGCCCGGTGGACGAGCGTGACCGCGCATCGCCAGGCCCTGGGTGAGCTGCGTTTCGAGCCACCCGAGCCGAGGTAGCTGCTCCGTGGGCGCCGCGTCTGGGTAGCTCTACGGGGCGTGCGTGCTTCTCTCGCCCATGTCAGACACTGGAGAGGCGGAAAAGCGAGGGGAGCCGCGCTGATTCATCGTTGGACGAATGGGGCGCGGCGCGCCCGACGCCGACCGCCGCTGCGCTTGGAAGGGAGGGGCCATGAGCCAGGTGCCGATGAAGCCTTACGTGGTCGTCGTGGGGGTGGACTACTCCGACTTGGGCGCGCTTGCGCTCGAGAAGGCCTTCGAGGTCGCCGCGGCGCAGCCGCGGGCGGAGGTGCACGCGGTGAACGTGGTGCGCAACTTCGGCGAGTTCGTGATGATCGAGATGGCGCACTCTACGCCGTACGGCCTGTCCCTCGACGAGGCTGCGGATCGCGTTCAGGCGTACGTCGCCGAGCAGCAGCGTCGCTTCGAGGAGCGGACGGGGCGCTCGCCTTGCGAGCGCTGTGTCACGCATCTGCGCGCCGAGGTGCCGGCGGAAGAAATTACCCGCCTGGCTGCCGAGCTCGAGGCCGACATGATCGTCGTGGGCACGCACGGGCGAAAGGGTGTGAGCCGTTTGGTGTTGGGCTCCGTCGCGGAGACCGTGGTGCGCCGGGCCGAGTGCCCCGTGCTGGTGGTGCGCCGCAAGGACGCGGACACCCACGTTCCACACATCGAGACGCCATGTCCGCGCTGCTTGGAGACGCGTGACCGAACGGGCGGCGCCGTGATGTGGTGTGAGGAGCACTCCGAGCTGCACGGGCCTCGTCACACGCACCAGTCGGGCGAGCGCACTTCGAAGAACGGTACGCGGCCGCTCTTGGGCCGCTCGGGGCGCTGAGGCGAACCGCGACAGGACGTGCCCAAGCGCACCGCGGGAGCGGAGTCATGTCGACTGAATGTGCCAAGTCCAAAAAAGACGAGCGCAAGAGCGACCAGCGTGCGCGTCTCGCTCGGCGCGGTTGGATGCGTCGCCCGTGGAGGCTGCTGCTCGCTGGCTCGCTCGCGTTGGCGGGCTGCACGAAGGCTCCGTTCACGGGGCGCAGCGCGCTCCACCTCGTTCCAGAGTCCGACCTGCAAGCGATGAGCGCTCAGCAGTACGCGCAGTTCTTGAACGAGAGCGAGCTAAGCCGAGACAAACGCCTCGTGGGTGAGGTGCGCGGCATCGGGGAGCGCATCGCCGTAGCGGCGCAGGTTTACTACGACGACCAAGGGCAGTCGGAGCGACTGGCGGGGTTCGATTGGCAATTCAACGTGGTGGACAGCCCCGAGGTGAACGCCTTCTGCATGCCGGGCGGCAGGGTGGTGGTGTTCACGGGCCTCTTGCCCATCGCCGGTGACGTGGACTCGCTTGCCATCGTGATGGGCCACGAGATCGCTCACGCGCTCGCCGGACACGGCAACGAGCGCATGAGCCAGGAGCTTTTGACCCAGGCGGGCGGCGCGGCGCTTTCGGTTGCCGTACGCAAACAGCCAGCGCAGACGCAGCAAGCCTTCATGGCGGCGTTCGGGGCGGGCGCGACCGTGGGTGTGCTCTTGCCCTTCAGTCGCACGCACGAAGCCGAGGCCGACGAGATTGGGCTCTATTTGTCCACGATGGCCGGTTACGATCCGCGCGCGGCGGCTCCGCTTTGGGAGCGCATGGCGAGTCAGGGCGAAACGCCGCCCGAGATTTTGTCCACGCACCCCGATCCGCTCGAGCGCGCCAAGGAGCTGCGCGCTTTGGTTCCCGAAGCGCTCGAGTATCGCAAGAAGTACGGCGCCGAGGTGGATCGCATCGCGGGACCACTTCGTGCGAGGGGCGAGCTTCGTTACTGAGTCGCGCGAGGGTGGGCGGCCACGCTCGTCGTAATCTGCGCTCAGCGGAGGATGGACGTCGTGAGCACGAGGCCCTCGGCGCGGGCGAAGCGTCCCTCCGCCGTCGTTCCCGTCGGCAGAGGCCCGGAGTCGACGAGCAGCCGTACGCGGAGCCGCCCCGTAGCGAGATCGAGCTCGGCTTCTACGTCCTGGAACCCGAGGAAGGTGTGCGTCAGCGGGGACTGACACTTGTAGAAGGCTTCCTTCGCCGAGAACACGAGCAGCGCGCGGCGGCCGCGTTCGTTCTCGTCGCTCGTCGCGGCGTCGAGCGCTGCGGCTTCGCGAGGCGTCAGGATCCGAGGACGAAGCTCGGCATCCAGCGGGGCGTCGATTTCGGCGTCGATGCCGAGGCCGCGCGCGCTTCGGGTGACGGCGCACGCGGCAAAGAGGGACTGGTCGCGGCCGGTGTGAGTCATGGAGCCCGCGACCCCGGGGGGCCAGCACGGCGCGCCCGTTTCGGAGCGCAAGAGGCCGGGCCACGCGTGGGGCGGGTCGCCGTCGAGGGCGGCCAGCGCGCGACGCGCGCAGTGTCGGCCGGCGATGAACTCTTGGCGGCGCTTCGGCGACCAACGTGGTCCAACGAGCGCCTCTTCGGCGGGAGCGAGAGGATCGAGCGGCGCGCCGGCTCGCACCGTCGAGGTGTGAACCGGCACGTCGAAGAGCGCTGCGAGCAGGGCGTCCACGGAGGGCAAGGCCAAGGGCGGGGCGTCCGAGGAGGCGCGCTGAGCCCCGGCTCAGCCCTTTTCGTTCGACCCGGTGGTGCGTGCGTCCCAGGGGCGAGAAATCACGCAAGCATTGATGCCGCCCACGCCCATCGAGAGCTTGCCGACGGCCGCGCGCGGCAGCTCCACCGGACGGTCGTACACGAGCTGTTGTCCCAGCGCCGCGATGCTTTCGTGGACCTCGGTCTCCGAAAGCAGCGTGGGGAAGAGGCGACCGCGCGCGCAGCCGAGGTACTGCGCCGTGAGCTCCCACCCGCCGCCGACGCCCATACCGTGTCCGAAGGTGCCTTTGCGAGCCGTGACCAGGACGTTCTTGGGGACGACGGTCTGCAGGTTCTCGACCTCCTGGTAGTCGCCGGGCGTGGCCGTGGCGTGGAGATCCCATGAGGCGATTGCCGTCGTGGGCGTTTCTGCGCGGCGCAGCGCCTGGTGCATCGCTGCCCGTGGCCCCTCGGACGACGGAGTGATGATGTGATCCGCGTCGGCGGACACGCCGACCGACACCGGCTCGAGACCCAACGGCTTCCAACCCTTGGAGAGGCCGTACTCGAGATCTCCGACGATCCAGATGCAGGCGCCGCCCGCGACGTGCGTACCTTTGAGGCCACTCAAGGGCTTGGACAGATCCCCATCGGCCGAAAGCACGCGCGCGCCGTAGAACGCTCCCACGGTGAGTGGATTGGGAGGTGGATCGGCGGAGCCCACCACGACCAACTTGGCCTCACCGCGATCGATGGCGTCCAAGGCGAGCTTCAGCGAAACGCTGAAGGTGGAGCAAGCCGCGATGGGGGCGAACGCGAAGCCCGTGATCTTGCCCAGCATGGAAATCTGCGAGGCGGGCGTGTTGGGAATGTTCCACAGCAGGTTGGCCGAAACCTGGCCCCAGGGCGGCTCGGGGGTTGCCCACTTTTCCTGGAGCTGGGCCAGGCGGCGGCGCTTGTCGCGGATCACCTTGAGTTTTCCGCTCTCGACGTCTCCTTCGACCCGCTGGCCTTCGATTTCGGCGAGCTCTTTTAGGTACTGCCGGAGCTCGTCGGAGCGCGCTGCCCAGAACGCGAACCAAGCGTCTTCTGCGGCCTCGCGGTCGTCCGCGTCTCCCACCAGCGCGGGATCGAGGAAGGGCACGCTGCCCGGCGCTGCCAGGTGAGCGCGGAGCTCCGCGTTGCGTTCGGGCGCGGCCCAGAAGCGGTTCCAGCGTCGCTGCGCGCGGTAGTACTCGAGCGACGTGCGGTACACCGTGGGGTATGCGCCGAGCGCGTTGCCCACGTAGACGTGCGCCTGCGCGCCGAGCTCTCGAAGCGCCCCTTCTACCCCCGGGTTTTGACCGAGCGCTTGGATGAACGAGCCAATCGCGTAAAGCGACGTGGGGTCCATCTTGTCCGTCAACTGACGGAAGCGGCTGGGCGGAAAACGCTCCTCGAGCCACGGCGCGTAGTCGACGAAATCGAACTTCGGTTCACCGACGAGAAAGTTGTCGGGGCCGAAGCCGTCGAACGGCGTGAGCCAGGACTGTGCCTGGTCGAGGTTGTGTGCGAACTCATCGATGTTCGCAGAACGTGGGGCGACGAGTCCCCAGCCAAAAATTGCGGTTCTTCGCATCCGTGCCCGGCCTTCGCTGCCTCGGGCGGGACTGTGCCAGCGGCAGCCGCAGAGTCAACCGACGGCGGCTCCCGGCGCGAGATGGGCGGGGCGCGCAGCGGCGCGGCTCTATGGAGGTTCTGTGGAGGTGCTCCCCGTACGGAGCGCGTTCGGGTATATCGCTACCCAGACGGAGACGGCGGCGGTTCCGCCATGCCCGGAATACACCATGACTCAATCGCCTCAAGAATCCGCCGGCATCAGTGCCATGAGTGTGTACGTCCCCGCGCTGCGGGTCCCCCTGGAGGCGTGGTGCGAGTGGACGGGGAACCCCTGGGACAAGGTGAAGAACGTCGTGGGGCGCAGCTTCCGCGTGCCGGGGCGCCACGAAAACGTCTACACCATGGCCGCGAACGCCGTCCTCAGGCTCATTCGCGACAACCAGATTGATCCGCGTCGCGTGGGCTTCCTCGGGCTGGGTACGGAGTCCAGCACGGACAACGCCGCCGGGGCGGTCATCGTGCGAGGCATGGTGGACCGTGCGCTCGAGGCGCTCGGAATGCCGCGCCTCAGCCGAAACCTCGAGGTGCCCGAGTTCAAGCACGCTTGTCTGGGCGGCGTGTACGCGCTGAAGAGCGCGCTGCGGTACGTGAAGTGCGACGGAGCCGATCGCTTGGCCATCGTCGTCGCGGCGGACGTCGCGGAGTACGAGCGTGGGTCGAGCGGCGAGCAAACCCAAGGCGCCGGAGCCGTGGCGATGTTGGTCGAGCGTGAGCCCAAGATGCTCGCCGTCGACTTGTCTCGGGGTGGCTCGGCCTCGGACTACCGTGGCCCGGACTTTCGCAAGCCGTTTGCACGGCATTTTCACGAGGCCTACGCCCAGAGCACCAAGCGCCTGAGCGATTTCCCGGTCTTCAGCGGTCGCTACTCCACATACGCCTACCTGGACGAAACCGTGCACGCCGTCGAGGCCATGCTCGAGCGTGTGGACGTTCGCGCGGGGCAGTTTTATCGCGAGGTGCGGGCGCTCTTCTTCCATCGGCCGTACCATCACATGCCCGTCTCGGCGATGGCCTTCCTCTACGTTCGCGGCCTGGCGCGGAGCGATCACCACGGGCAGGAGCTGGCCGAGCTTTGCGCGGAAGCTGGCGTGGAAATGAGCGCGGTGCTCGAGGAAACGCGTTCGGTGCCCGACCTCTACGCTCGTGTATTGGAAGGCCAGAGTGATCAGGACCCCTACGCGGCCACGAGCGCCGTGGCCGGCGCCGTACGCAAGCGGCCCGGCTTCCGTGATCTTTTGCAACAGAAGATGGGGCTCGGCAGCGAGGGCGCTCGGGATCTCGGCAACCTCTACAGCGCCGCCTTGCCGGCGTGGATCGCCGCTGGCTTCGAGGAAGCGTGGCAAACGGGGCGCGAGCTTGCGGGCGCGCCCATGGTGATGGTCGGCTACGGCAGCGGAGACGCGGCCGAGGCAATTCCGATGCACCCGGTGCCCGGATGGGAAGCCGCCGCCGCCAAGATCGGGTTCGCTCGTGCCCTCGAAGGCGCCGTGGATCTCACGAGGGAGCAGTACGAAGCGCTCCACGACGGCGTGGACGTGCCCGAGCTTCGCTACGAGCCGCGCGACGAGTTCGCGATTCTGCGCGTCGGCGAAACGTACGACTCGAGCTTCCAGGATCTGGGCGTCGAGTACTACGGGTACGTACGCGCCGAAGGCGCCGAGTGACGAGCCGCTGCGCCGCGGGGCGTCCGGCCCACTCCGGGGGCGATGCTGACCGTAGGGTCAAACCGCCGCGGCGCAGCTAGCAAATCTTGGCTTCTTGCGCGCCAGGGGCGGTTTGACACGATCCGGGCTTCGAGGGCCCGTGTTTGGGCCTGTCTCCTGCCCCCTACGTCCGCGAGGAGCCCCGTGCATTCGACCCCCAGCGACCCGGGACCCGGTTGGAATCGCCTCGTCGGCTCCATCCGTTTCGTTGCTTCAGCTGCGGCGGTCGCCTACGCGATTCGCTGCCTTTCGCTCGGGCACTACGGGGGCGCGACGCTCTTCGTGGGGCTGGGTGCGGCCGTGGCCATCGTGCCCGAGTTCGTGGAGCGGCGCCGTCGAAGAGCCATCTACCGTTCGGGGAACGTGCGGCGCATTTTGGAAACGGCGTTCCTCGAGACGGGTGGTGAGTCCGAGAACAGCGTGCCGCTCAAGCGAGCCTTGGCCCTCGCCGCGCTCGGTGTGACCGGGCCCGCAAGGCTCGCCTTGCAGAGCCGTCGCCGCCGTCCTCTGTCGGACCACGAGCGCGAGGAGCTCTTGATTGTCGAAGCGCTGGTCGAAGCCTTCGAAGGAGAGCACACCAAAGCTCACCGTCGTGTTGCGGCGCTCGACTTGTTGCCTTTGCCGTCGGGTGTTGCGGAGCGACGTTCTCGTGCGATTCGTGAGTCCGTGGCCGCCATCGTGCGGGCCTTCGACGGACGCGCGGAGCCGAACGACTTGGAGCTGCTGGTGCGGGGCCCCGAGCTGATGCCGGTGCTGTACTGGGTCACGCGCTACGCTGCGGCGGCCGTTTGCGCTCAACGCGGAGCGAGTGAAGCCGTGCAAACGCTCCTGGCGGGCGCACCCGCCTGGCCCGAGGAGAGCGCGCTGGCGCTTCTGCACAGGGACCTCTTGGGGGACAGGGAAGAGGTCCCCACCCGCCGCGTGGCCTGAGCCGCCCCGGGGCTGTGCAGCTCCGTGGGACCCCTGAGCCGCCCCGTGCCTGCGCGGCTCCCCGTTGGGAGCGCGGGCGCCCGTCCACACGCGCGTGTTGGCAGCACCTCCGCGTTCTTGCTAAACGCGCCCCATGAGCGGCCACTCGAAATGGGCGACGATCAAGCGGAAAAAGGGCGCAATTGACGCAGCGCGCGGCAAGGTCTTCACGAAGCTGATTCGTGAGGTGACCACGGCCGCGCGCATGGGCGGAGGAGACCCCGACGGCAACCCGCGTCTCCGCAAGGCGATCGCCGACGCCAAGGCGCAGCACATGCCGGGCGACACCATCAAGCGCGCCATTCAGCGTGGCACCGGTGAAATTGAAGGCGTGAGCTACGACGAGGTGCTGTACGAGGGCACGGGCCCCGGCGGCACGCTCTTTCTCGTCGAGGGCATGACGGACAACCGCAATCGAACGGTGGCCGAGCTGCGCAAGATCTTCGAGAAAAACAACGGCGTGTTGGGTACGTCCGGCACCGCGGGCTGGGCGTTCGATCGCCTGGGCACCATCTCCCTCGACAAGCAGGCGGTGACCGAGGACAAGCTCATGGAGGCGGCGCTCGAAGCCGGCGCCGAGGACTACCGCGACGAGGGCGAATCGTGGGTGGTCTACACGCCCGTCGAGGAGCTCTTTGGCGTCGTGTCGAAGCTCGAGGCGGCCCAGCTTCCCATTGCCGAGAGCAAAATCAGTTACGTCCCCAAGAACAAAAAGGACGTGACCGGGCGAGACGCAGAAGTCTGTCTGAACCTGGCCGAGGCGCTCGACGAGCACGACGACGTGCAAAACGTCTTCAGCGACTTCGACGTGTCGGACGAAGAGCTGGCGCGCATCGAGGGCTGAGTCGGCGAAGCTCGCCACGTCGAGCGCGCCTCTTCGCCGTGTTGCAGGGGGCGTCGTCGTTCGTTCCTTCGCTCGGGCTCGTCAGTCGACGCTGCGCACGACGCGGCAGGGATTGCCTACGGCGAGGACGCGTTCGGGCACGTCGCGGGTGACGACGCTGCCCGCGCCGATGACGGAGCCCGCGCCGATGGTGACCCCCGGGCACACGATGGCCCCCCCGCCGATCCAAGCGCGATCTTCGACGACGATGGGCTGCCCCAGCTCGAGGCCTCGAGCGCGCAACTCCGACGAGAGCGGGTGCGTCGCCGCGTAGAGTTGCACGGCGGGGCCGAGCAGCACTTCGTTTCCGATGCGGATGGGCACGACGTCCAGAAACGTGCACCCGACATTGGCGTACGAGCCCCGTCCGAAGCTCACGTTGTAACCGTAGTCGCAGTGAAACGGCGGCTCGATGACGGCGTTTTCACCGAAATCCGCGAAGAGCTGCGAGAGCAGGTGGCGACGCTTTTCTTTGGCGTCGGGGGTAAGCCGTTGAACGCGTGCAAGAGCTCACGGGCGCGCTGTCGTTCCGCGACGAGCATCGCGTCCGACGCGTCGTAGTGACGCCCCGCCAACATTTTCTCCTTTTCCGACCGCATGAGGGGGCTTACGTCCCCGGCAATCGAAACTGAACGACGGAAAAGTAGGTAAACACGGCGTGCGCCAGAATCACTGGTGGCAGGCGCCCGATCACGTGGGCCATGAAGGTCCACACCAGCCCGCAGAAGAGCGCGGCCACCAGAAGCAACGGGTTGGGCCCGGCCTCGGCCGCCGCCAGCGTGAACACCGTGGGCACCATCGTTGCGGCGTACAGCAAGGTAGCGAGTATCCAGCCCCGTCGGTGCCCGATACGCCGGCTACACACGTCGAGCACCCAACCCCGCCAGAAGAGCTCCTCACAAACCACCACCAGGAGCAAAAGCGAGGTGAGGAGCAGCGAGCCTTGGACGATTTCCGGATCGCCGACCTGAACGTAAACGTTGAGGAGCCAGGCCTGTTGAGGCGTGCCGACGGTGGCCAGCGTCGTGCGACCCGCCCAAGAAGCCACGAGGAGCCCGACCCCGACGAAGACACCGAGCGAAATGTCGCCACCGCGGGGGCGCAGACGTTCGAAGAGGAGATCCTCCCGGTGGAGGTAGTAAACGGACCAAGCCGCGGCGAGCAGGTTGGGCGCAGCGGCCAGCGTCCAAAACGTCGGGGTAGCGGCGATGGAAGGCCGAAATGCGAGCCCGAGCAAAGCCGCAATCACGACGGTGGCGCCGAGCGCGAGCGGCAGGCTGGAGAAGAGTCCGTCGCTCGGAAGGGGTTTCGTGTCCGACCTCGGGGCGTCTGCTTCGCCGCTCCGTGGAGGGCGACTGCGGGGCTCGCCGGGGGCTACGTCGTCGTCACCGGGTTGCATCATGCGCTGCTCTCTTCGGGGAGTGAAACGGCTTCGAAGCGCTGGGCCACGTGGGCCACGATGAGCTCGGCGAGCTCGGCTTTGCTCGATCGGGGGAAAGGTTTGCAGTCCGACGCGCTCACGAGAAACGCGCGATTGTCGTCGCGGCCGAGCGATTCGTCCGCGTGGTTGGCGACGACGAGATCCACCAACTTCGTCACCAGCTTCTTTCGCGCGAGCTGAACCAGCTCGTCGTCCGTTGCGGTTTCGAGCGCGAAGCCGACGAGCACGGGCACGCGGCCCTGGCGAGCGCGGCCGATCTCCGCGAGCAAATCGGGGTTGGGGACGAGCTCCAGGGTGAGCGGCTCGCCGCTCCGCTTGAGCTTGGCTTCCGAACGGTGCTTGGGGCGATAGTCGGCGACTGCGGCCGTCATCACGAGCGCGTCGGCGTTGCGGAGATCTGCACCCAACGCGGCCCACAGCGCTTCCCGCATGTCGAGCGCCGAGCGAACGTCGACGCGATCCACGCCGAACGGCGTTGGCTGCGACACCGGGCCAGCGACCAAGGTGACGCGCGCCCCTTGCGCCGCGAATGCGGCGGCGATGGCGAAGCCCATTTTTCCAGAAGAGACGTTGGTGAGGGAACGCACCGGATCCAGCGCTTCGCTGGTGGGGCCGGCGCTGACGACCACGTGGCGACCTTGGAGCGCGCCGGCTCCGCCCTCCCGCGGGGCGGCGCCGCTCCGCGAGTCTTCGTGGGCGAGCAGCTCGACCAGCTCGGCGACGATGCTTTCGGGCTCTGCCAAGCGGCCAAGGCCGACGTCTCCCGAAGCGACCTCGCCTTCGACCGGGCCGATGAAGGTGGCGCCACGAGAAGCGAGCAGCGTGACGTTGTGGGCCACCGCGGCGTTGTCCCACATGCGCGGGTGCATGGCGGGCGCCAGCACGAGCTCGCCGCGACGGCACAGCGCCGTCGCCGTCAGCAGATCGTCGGCTCGGCCTTGCGAAAGACGCGCGAGGATGTCCGCCGTCGCGGGCGCAATCAAAATGGCGTCCGCTTGCGCGGCGAGCTCCACGTGGAGCTCGCCGGGCGACGACCACATGTCCGTATGCACCTCGGCGCCCAAACCTCGGAACGTGGCTTCTCCTACGAAGCGCTTGGCCGACTCGGTCAAGATCACGTGTACGTTCGCGCCCGCCTTGCGGAGGAGGCGAAAGAGCAGCACCGCCTTGTAGGCCGCGATGCTGCCCGTCACGCCGAGCAGCACCAGCTTGCCAGACAGCGGACCGACGACGTTCGAGGCCTCCGCAGGTGTGGATTTCTTGGCGCCGGCGCGCGGCTGCAGCGGAGGCCGCACGGGGCGTCCTGCTCTGGGTTTGGGTAAGCGACTTGCAGCGGCCATCCTCCGCATGCCTATCACGACGCGCGTCGGAGCGGGACAAGGCCCGGCGCTAGCGTGAACGCGAGCCGGTGCGCGCCTTGGTGGAGGCGCGAACGGGAGACACGTACGCGCTCCCGGCGTCGAAGAACCGCCACGGCTCATCGCGCCACTCCCCCGCGTAGTCCACGCCGATGCGCGGCGAAGTACCCACGGCAAGTGGCTCGAAGCCCGACAGGGCGCGGAGGTGGAGCGGGCCCGCACACAAGTCCGCGCCGTAGTGGGCGCGATCGATGGCGAACGCGCGGCACAGCTTGCCGGGGCCGTTCGTCAACTCGCGGCGTGTTTCGGGGAGCTGACGTCGCGCAGCCATGAGCGCTCTTCCCACGAGTGGCTCCACGGCGCGCACGAGCACGGCGTGAGGCTCTTCCTCGGCCCCGGTCACCACGTTGAAGTGGAAGTGCATGCCATACACGAAAAACACGTACGCGTGGCCGGGGGGACCGAACATGACCTCCGTGCGCGCCGTGCGTCGCCCGCCGTAGCTGTGCGCGGCTCGATCTTCGGGGCCCCGGTACGCTTCGACCTCCACGATGCGACCCGCCACGGTCCCTTCAGGGCTCTCATGAACCAGGGCCTTGCCGAGCAGAGCGCGCGCCACCTCGAGCACGTCTCGGGCGTAAAAGCTGCGAGGCAGAACACGTCCCAGTTTCATTGCCGAGCGATGCGATGTTTTGCTTCGGAACGGAGGCCGCTCTCTTACCCGGCGAAGCCGAGCAACCGCCCGCCTTGGTAAACGACGAAGCTCGCGGCGTAGGCCAGCGCCGTCATGTAGACGAACAGAAAAGCGGGCCAGCGCCAGGTCTTCGTTTCTCGTCGCACTACCGCCAAGGTGCTCATGCACTGACAAGCGAGAGCAAAGAACACCATGAGCGACAGGCCGATGAGCGGCGTGTACGCGGGGCTGCCGTCCGCGCGTGTTTCGGTGCGGAGCTTTTCGCGCAAGGGGAGCGCCTCGTCGTCGCTTTCGCCGATGCCGTAGACCAAGCCCAACGTCGACACGAACACCTCACGCGCCGCGAACGCACCGATGATGCCGGTGGCCAGCTTCCAATCGAAGCCGAGCGGCTTCACCACGGGCTCCACCCACTTGCCCAGACGGCCGCCGTAGCTGTCGGCGAGCTCGGGCGCCGCGGAAGAAGACTCCGCGCTTTCGGGCGGTGCCTCCGTCGTCGCTGCGGCGACTGGGATGACGGGCTCGGACTCCAGCGACGTGCGCGGAAACGAAAGCAGTCCCCAAAGCAGGATGGTGCAGGCCAAGATGACCGTGCCCGCCTCTTTCAAGAACTGTCCCGCCCGCTCGCTCATCATGCGAAGCGTCTCGGTGACGCGCGGCAGGCGATACGGCGGCAGCTCCAAAATGAGGGGAACGCGCTTTCCCGGCACCGCGGTGCGCCCCAACACCGCGGCGGCGAAGAGCGCCACCACCATGCTGAAGAGGTACATGGCGACCATGAGCAAACCCTGCACGGGTACGCCGAACCAGCTCGTGGGAGGGAACAGCGCGGCGATAATGAGCGTGTACACCGGCAGCCGCGCCGAGCACGTCATCAGCGGCACCACCAACATGGTGAGCAAGCGATCTCGCTGTCGTTCCATGGTGCGCGTCGCCAAAATGGCCGGCACCGCGCACGCAAATCCGCTCAGCATCGGCACGAAGGCGCGCCCGTGCAGGCCCAGGCTCCTCATGACGCGGTCCATCAGATAGGCCACGCGGGCCATGTAGCCCGAGTCTTCGAGCAGGCCGACGAACAGGAACAGCAGCAAAATTTGCGGCAAGAACACGACGACGTTGCCGACGCCGCCGAGCACGCCTTCGGTCAAGAGGTCTCGCAGAATGCCGCCCGGCAGGTGCTCTTGGGCCACTCCTTGCGCCCACGCGACGCCGTCTTCAATCCAGCCGATGGCCGGATCCGACCAAGCGAACAACGACTGAAAAACGACGAGCATCATGGCCAAAAATGCGAAGAAGCCGTACGCGGGATGGAGCAACAGGCGATCGACGCGCTCGGAGAAATGGCGCGAGGGGCGCGAGCTCGCCTCCGCGAAGAATCGTGGACGTTGCGCGTCGAGGTACGCGTAGCGCGCGGTCGCGATTTCCAGGTCGACGTCGCGGCCCGTCGCGTGGACGCGTGCCACCGCGGCGCGGAGCGCGTCGGGGATGCCCTCGAGCTCGTCGCCCTCATCCAGGCTGGAAACGGCCCACAGCGAAAGCGCGCGGTCGCGTTCCACGCTACCGCGCCATTCGGCGGGGAGGGCTTCTGCGACGGCGTCCACTTCGCGCCGTAGCTCGGGTGGGTAGGCGATGTGCACTCGCGGCGCAGGAGGCGCCGCGAGTGCGTCGGCGATGGCTTGGCGCAGCGCGTCGACGCCGACTCCGTCGCGGCCGTTCGTCGCTACGCAGGGAACGCCGAGCACGTCAGCCAGAGCGGCGAGGCGAGGCGGCGTCGGCCCCGCCTCGTCGATCATGTTCACGGCCACGATGGCCGGGACGCGCAGCTCGAGCAGCTGCACGACGAGATACAGATTGCGGATGAGCTGCCCGGCGTCGACCACGACGACCGCCAGCGCGGGACGCGCGTTGCCGTCCAACCCGAGCGCGGCGTCGAATGCGATGCGCTCCTCCTGAGAGCGCGCACAGAGCGAGTACGCGCCCGGAACGTCGACGAGCTCGACGCGACGAGTCACGGTGCCGGCGCCGGAGGCGCTTGCCGTCGGGGCGGGCAGATCGAGCGACGCCGAGCGCCGCTCGACGGTGACCCCCGGATAGTTCCCGACGCGCGCGCGTTGAGACGCGAGGCGATTGAACAGAGTCGTCTTTCCGACGTTAGGGTTGCCGAGCAAGACGACGGCGGGGAGCCGTGTCGTCGTTTCACTCGAAGGCCGAGCGTCGTGCGCCGAGTCGGATGTGGGCGGCTGAGGTTCCGTGAGGCGACTGTTCATGCGCTGGGCTCGACCAGGACGCGCGCGGCGTCGGCTTTGCGAATGGAGAGGCAGCAGCCCCGGGCGAGCAGCTCGATGGGATCTCCGAGCGGCGCCACGCGCAGCACCTCGACCTCCGTGCCGGGGATGAGGCCGAGCTCGAGCAAGCGCCGGCGGAAAGAACGGTCACCGCCGACGCTCAAAACGCGTACGGCTCGTCCGATGGGAGTTTCGCGCAACGTCACGCTGCGAACGCTAGCCTCATTGAAAACGACTTTCAAAAGAAGGCCCGGGGCCGAGGAGTCGAGGTCGCTCGCAGCTTCGTTGTGGGCCAAAAAGATGAAGGATGCCGGTAGCATAGATGCGCGGGTGCGAGCCGCTGTGAGACCCGGAGTGCAAGCGAGCTGACGAAAATGGCCGTCGAGCCGCACTCCGCCTCACTTCACCCCAGCGCGGGAGCGGACGCACCGGAGGCGGCACCGTGCGTCCGAAGCATTTGATCGAGCAGGGCGCGCAGGAGGGCTGGCTGTACGGGCTTTTCGAGCGTGGGATTCGAGACGGTTTCCAAGTAGGTGCGCGCGCGCTCCGTGAACGCGCCGCCCGTGAGAAACACGACGCGCTCGGCGCTCTCCGGCGCTTCGGCGCGGAGGGCTGCGTGAAAATCCATGCCCGTCAGCTCGGGCATCATCAAATCACAAACGATGAGATCGTAGCGCTCTCCGTCGCGGATGCGTTCGAGCCCCGCCTGGCCGCTCGCTGCGAGCTCTACGTCGTGAAAGCGAGAGAGCACGCGCCCCAAGGAGCGCAAGATGAGCGGCTCGTCGTCGATGACCAAGAGGCGCGCGCGCGGCGGAGGGTGCGCGCTGCCCGGGCGAATGGATTTCGGAGCGCGCTCCGGCTCTGCGCGCAGCTCCACGGAGACGCAGGTGCCGCGGCCCAGCTCGCTGTGGACCGTGAGGCGCCCGCCCATCGAGTACACCAGGCCGTGACAAATGGAGAGCCCGAGCCCCGTTCCCTCGCCGACGGGCTTGGTGGTGAAGAACGGGTCGAAGATGCGACCCAGCACGTCCGGTGGGATGCCGCGCCCGGTGTCTTCGATTTCGACGAGGACGCAGTCGTCGTCGCGACGCTGCGCGCGAATGGAGATGAAGTTGGTGTCGGACGTGCCTTGTTCGATGGCTTGCGCGGCGTTGACGAGCAGGTTCAAGAACACCTGCACCAGCCGCGTTTCGTTGCCGTGTACGGCAGTGCGCGGCAAAAACTCGCGTCGCAGCGTGGCGCGGTAACGAATTTCGTTCTCGGCCAGCTTCAGCGCACAGTCGAGCACGCTCTCGAGGTCGACGGGGCCGATCAGCTCGTCGTCGTCCCGCGTCATGCTCTTCAAATCCCGCACGATGTGCGCCACGCGGCCGGCGCCGTCGCTGGCGTCCGTCAGCGCCTGACGCATCGGGTCCACCACCTCGCGCATGGCGGCGCAAGAGCCCGAGTCTCCGGACACCAGCTGCCAGAGGGAGAGCTGCTCTTGCAGCACCTCCAGCTTTTCCATGCAGTAGGCTAGGTTGGAAATGACGTACGCGAGCGGATTGTTGATTTCGTGGGCCACGCCTGCCGCGAGCGTGCCGAGCGACGCCAAGCGATCCGCGCGTTGCAAGTGATGGCGAATTTCCCTCGCCTCGGTCACGTCGCGCAGGGTCGTCATGACGGCCAGCGATTGATCGAACGTGATGCGATCATGGAAGAAATGGGCCACGAGCCGTCGGCCCGCGCGCGTCACCAGCGTGCGCTCGTCCTCGCGGCGTGGACAATCGCCGTGCATCACTTGAGCGAACGCGTCGATGGCTTCGGGGAGCTCGACGGGGTCCACGTGCGTGGCGAGCAGGAGGCGCGTCGACATGCGGATTACGTCGGACTTGGACTCGTAACCGAGCACCTCGACGAGCGCGTCGTTGACGTACAAGAGCTGCCCGTCGCGGGCGATGGCGACGCCGTCGTGGAAGCTGTCGATCAGGTTGCGGAAACGGAGCTCGGAGCGATTCGAAGGCGGCGTGAGATCGACGCCGTCTCGCGCGTTCGCGGACGCGCCGTCGAGGCGCTCACCTTCACTTCGACACGAGCGAGCCCCAGGCCTGCCCGCGGAGGTGGCTCGTGCGTCCGGTGGGGGCGGGGCGCAGGTGGCTCTCTCGTCCGACGCACGCTCGCCACCGTCCGGAGCGTCGGCTTCTGGGAGGAGGCGGTCGGCAGGGAGCTCGGGGGGCACGGCGTCGGGTCTCGGGTTGGGACGTCCTCGTCATCCCTCCGAACGGCGGACCCCGAAAAACGTTCAGCGGTAGGCTGAAGTCCCCTGATAAAAGGCCGTTTCGGGCGTATTTTTGAACGCTGATTGCCCTGGAACCAGACTGGGGCATGGACGGGGCGGTCGAATACGTGGGCCACATGCTCAGCGGCGCAGGGCACAGCGGGCTCTTGCTGCAGCCGGCCTTGGCGGTGCTGTTCGGCGTGATGCACGGCGTCAGGGACGCACACGTGCAGCGCGGGCCCTTTTTCACCTCGGTGCTGAGGCGCGACGCCCCGTCCCGCGGACGGGGCCGAGGGGGGCTCCGTCGTCTCACGGTTGCGTTCCTAGGGGCCATCGCCGCGTCGCTCGGCTTTCAGCTGGTGAGCTCACGCAACATGGATGTAGCAAACGCGCTCCTGGTGGCGGTCGCGCTTGCCGTCGTGCCCTACCTCTTGGCGCGCGACGTGAGCGCGCGGCTGGACCTCCGCTGGCACGAAAAGCATCCGACGCTGTGAGCTACGCTGGTGGCCCCTCCCGGACTCGAACCGGGACTCCCTCTCGGGAAAAAGATTTTAAGTCTCCCGCGTCTACCGTTTCGCCAAGGGGCCGCGCGGAGCTTCATACTTCCGATGGGCCAAAGCGACCAACGACAATCGTCGGTCCTCTGCTGGTCGAACCGCTCCTCGCATGGGTAGAGCGCTCGGATGCTCGTTTGCCAAGCGGGCGTTCGTCGCCCTAGCGTGCGCCCCGGCGTCATGACCGAGGGACGAAAGCCGCGCACTCCGATGAAAGAAGCTCCGCTCTTGCCCGCCCGCGTCCTGACCGTCGCAGGATCGGATTCGAGCGGCGGGGCGGGCGTCCAAGCCGACCTGAAGACGCTGACGGCGTTGGGCGTTTACGGAGCCAGCGCGATCACGGCCATCACCGTGCAGAGCACGCTCGGCGTGACGGACGTGATGCCGGTGCCGGCGAGCGTCGTGGGCGCGCAGATGGACGCTGTCTTGGAGGATATTGGCGCCGACGTCGTCAAGACGGGGATGCTGGTGAACGTGGACGTGGTGCGGGCCGTGGCCCAGCGCGTGCGGCGCTTCGCGCCGGGCGTGCGGCTGGTCGTCGATCCGGTGATTTTGGCGAGTGATGGGCGGGAGCTTTTGTCGGGGGACGGGGTGCGCGCGCTCTTGGACGAGCTCTTGCCGGTGGCCGCGTTGATTACGCCGAACGTGCCGGAGGCAGAGCGCCTGACGGGCGTGCGCATCGCGAGCTGGGATGACGCGGGGCGCGCAGCGGACCGACTGCTCGCGCTGGGCGCGAGCGCCGTTTTGATCAAGGGAGGGCATTTTCCGTTCGAGAACGAGGAGGAAGACGTGGTGGACCTCTTGCGCACCGCGGACGGAGAGGAGCATCGCGTGAGCGAAGCGCGGCTCGCGACTCGCTCCACGCATGGCACTGGGTGCACCTTGGCTTCGGCCGTTGCTGCGGGGATCGCCGAGGGGCATACGTTGCTTGGCGCAGTGCAGCGCGCTCGCAGCTATCTGCAGGAGGCGATGCGGAGCGCGGCCCCGCTCGGCAAGGGACGAGGGCCGCTGAACCATTCGCTCGGTCGCGCGCTGCTTTGAGGCGGGGGCCGCGCGCGGTGCGCGCACATTGCGAGCGGCGTAGTGCGGGAGCACCGTGCGGCGTGGCGCGTGCGGCGTAGTGCGGACGGCGTAGTGCGGACGGCGTAGTGCGGGAGCACCGCGCGTTGGCTCGATGCGCCGCCCCCAAAAGAAGAGCCGACCACACCGAGGGCACGCGGCCCGTGCTCAGTGGTACAAATTGACTTCCGAAAGCTTGGTGCGAACGGTGTTGGCGAGCGGGCTCTTGGGGAAGCGGCGCAAGAAGGCGCGCAGCGTGCTCTTGGCGTCGTTCCAGGCGTGAATGTCGAGCTGGCACTCGGCGAGGAGCAGCGTGGCTTCGTCGAGCACCTCGCGATCGGCCGAAGCTTCCGTGAGGCGCATGAGGAGCGGAATGGCCTCACGCTGGCGACCCAGCTCGCGGAGCGCGGCCGCGAGCTCGTACGTGGCTTGCGGCGCGTGCATGGCCTCTGGGCTCGAGTCGAGGGACTCACGCAAGCTCTGTGTGGCTTCGTGCCAGCGCTGCGCGCGGGCGTGCTCGACGCCGGTTTGGTAAGCGAAGAGTGAGAGCTCGGTCTTGGCGCTGGCCGCAGCTTGTTCGAACACGGCGCGTTCGGTGGGGGTCAAGTCCAGGCGCGTGATTTCGGGCAGCTGTTCGAGGAGCTCGCGGCGTTTGTGATCTTTGACGAGCCCGTAGTATTCGGCGGCCTTGCGGGCGGAGGCGCTGCGCCCTTCCTCGCGCTTTTGCACGGCGGCGAGGTCCTTTTGTGCGGCGGCCAGCTCGTCCTTCATGCCCTTGCCCTCCTCGCGCACGGCGTCCACCTGCGCGTCGAGGGCGACCTTGGTGAGGATCATGATGACGGCGACGACCACGACGTAGGCCGTGACCGAGTGAACGAAGATGCGGCGCTCGTAGCCTTGCTGGCGCTTGGCGATGCTCTTCAGGTCCGCGGAGAGCGCGTTGACCAGGTTGTTGGTCTTGATGGTGAGCGCGCGGCTCTCCACGATCTCTCGTTTGACTTCTTCTAGATCGTACTCGTGCATCGGGTCGCTGGGCGCTCGCTGGGTGGACGCATCGTGCTTCTCGGGTAGGCGCGGGCGCAAGCCCGGCGCCTGGTGCCCGCTCCCCGTGGAGGCGAGCGCCCGTGAAGGTGACACGGAAGCGGTCGCGTCGCGCGCGGGCGGCCGCCCTGGCCTGCTGCTCGGCTCGGGCGGGTGGGGATGCGGTTTCAGCCGCGGAAAAGGCGCCGTCCGGGCCAACCCAAGTCGGTCAAAGAGGCAAGAATTGGGGGAAAGGGCACTTGAATGCCCAGGGGACTACCAGTAACACCCGTGACCCCGGGCGGGGCCCGGTCCGGTGTGCCCGCTTGGGGCGCGCGAGAAATTCGAGGCAAGCCAATGGAAACCAGCGACATCCGCAAGGGCGTGAAGATCATGATGGATGGGCAGCCCTACGTCGTGATCGACTTTCAGTTCGTGAAGCCCGGTAAGGGACAGGCCTTCACGCGCACCAAGATGAAGAACCTGCTGACCGGCGGCACCCTCGAGCGCAACATCCGCTCGGGTGAAAAGCTGGAGCCCGCCGACGTCGAGGAGCGGAGCATGCAGTTCATCTATCCGGACGGAGACGGCTTCGTCTTCATGAGCCAGCAGAGCGGCGACCAGGTCACCGTTTCGGCCGAGGCGGTAGGTGACGACGCCGACTTCCTCATCGACGGTACCGAGGTTTCCGTCACCATCTACAAGGGCAACCCGGTCAGCGTGCTGCTTCCGCCGCACATCACCGTGCAAATCACGGAGAGCGAGCCCGGCGTGAAGGGTGATACGGCGACGAACGTCACCAAAAACGCCAAGATCGTGACCGGGGCCACCGTCCAGGTTCCGTTGTTCATCTCCGAAGGCGACTGGGTGAAGATCGACACGCGTTCGCGCAGCTACATCGAGCGCGTGAAGGCGCCGTCCTGAGCTGCGCTCGCCTCGAGCGCTTTGGTTGACGCGTTGGTGCGGGGACGCTGCGGCCCTTCGGCTGCAGACCCCGCTCCGCGAATCGAAGCGCTCACCTCGAGGAGTGCGTCTTCGGCAAGCTGACGGCCGCCGCTCGGACTTCGACGCGTCGAGGTCTCAGGGCGAGCTGCTGCGCTCGACCACCGTGACGCGTAACCCCGTCACGCAAGCGAGCAGCTCAGCGCGCGAGTCAACGACGCATTCGTCTTGTCTCTGGACGGCGTCGCCGCGAAAGAGCTCGACTTCTTTTCCCGTGACGACCGCCCAACCGAGCGGCGTGGGCAAGACGAGATGCTTGCCGTTCGCAGAAAGGGGGCTGCCCGGGTGTGGCGCACCGGGACCCGGCGCGGCGGGAGCACCGAGGTGAGCGCCGTAGACCCAGGCTTCCAGATCCACGCCGTGCCAAGCGATGGGGACCAGCCGTCCTGGAGGAGCGGTGCGAGCTCGGGCGCAGTTGCTCGCGCGGGGAGCGAGCAACGCCGTCGGCAAGGGAGGGAGTGGTTTGCCGTCGGCCGCCCAGAAGGCGAGCTGGACTTCCGAACGATCACAGGAGGGGATGGCTCCCGTCCAGATGCGTCCGTTCGGATCCTGTACGCGCAGAGTCCAGGGCGCGGGAGCGGAGACGAAAGATGCTCCGCCTGCTCCGAGCGGCGGCGCGCTGGGCGCGGTACCAGGCGGCGAGCTTTGACGTACGGTGGAGCCGTCGTTCACCCACAGGCGGCCCTCCGCGTCGAACCAGAGAGGGGCCCAGCGCGGCGTCGTTGCGTTTCGCGCGGGGAGCGTCGCCGCAAAAGCTCCGCGGAGCCGGGTCGCGGTGCGTCCCAGGCGTGCTTCTATGCGCCCCTGGATGCGGGAGCGATCCTTTTCGCCGAGCTGCGCAAACCAGCCGTCGCGGCTCAAGGCGCCGAGCGCGTCGAGCGGACGACCGAGCGTCAGGGCTGCTTCGATTTCGGCCTCGAGCGCCGTGGCGAGCGCCGGGCCCGCGCCGCAGGACAGCGGGGCGCCGTCGAGCTCCCAAAGCCGCATGGTGCCGGACTCCATGCACGCGGACGAGTAGAGGCGGCGTAGCTCGTTCGCCTCGCGCGCCACCTCCTCGGCGGACTTTTTGGCTTTCGCGCGGGAGAGCAGGCGCGTCGCCGCCCGTTTGAGCTCACTTGCCGGCTCGAGGGATTCGCGTGAGCGTCCCGCGGCGCGCTCGAGCCAAACGAACGGAACGGTGACGTTCGCGGACCCGGTTGCGCCACCGGTCACCCGGAGCGTCACGTCGTCCCGCGCGTCGCCGTCTGCGTCTCGTGAGTCGACCGCGACGCGGAACGTTTCTCCCGGCGCGGGATCTGCAACGCGAAAGCCCATGAGCAAAGGCTCGGCGCGCGTTGGCGCGAGCACGAGCACGGCGCGCGACGGTAGACGCTCGACGAGCCGTGCCGTGCAACGCGCGGCGACGTCCAGGGTCACGGTGTTCGGCCCCGTTTGCGCCAAGTCCGTTTCGAGCGTGCAGTCCGGGCCGGTCGGAATGAACCCAGGCAGCGGGGTCAGGAGACGCGGCGCGCCGGAGCCATAGAGCCAGAGCGCGCCGGCGGGATCCGTGAGCTTCGATGACGAGCGAAGCGTCCAAGCGACGAACGCGCGGCTGCCGTCCGGCGCAGAAAACGGCAGACCGAGCTCGAACACCTGTCCTTCCGGGGCCTCGTACGTTTGCTCGGCCGTTTTCCACTGCGTTGCCGCTCGCGGGGCCTTGAGCGCGCGTCGTAACACGGGGCTCGGGGCCGTCTCCGTGGGCGCGGCGCTGGCGCTTTCGCTCGGAGGAGGCGCGGCGCTGCTATTCGGGGGCAACGTCGAAGCAACCTCGAACGGCGTGTACGGCTTTTCGTCTTCGCAGGTGCAGCCGAGTTGAAGAAGCGCGCCGAGGAGGCAGGGGACGAACGCGCGGCGACGGGTGGGCATCAGCGCACCTTGCTCGCGTTCGCGCTGCCCGATGCCGTGGAGGCGTCGCGCGAGAGGGGCGTCGCCGCGCCTCGCGAGCCGTCGACGCCGTAGAGGTAAAAGCCGCGCCCCGTTTTTTTTCCGAGCCAGCCAGCTGCGACCAAGTTTTGGAGCAGCGGAGCCGGACGATATTTGCTGTCTGCGAAATCGCGGTGGAGCACGGTGGCGATGGCAAGCACCGTATCGAGGCCGATCAAGTCGGCGAGCGCGAGGGGGCCCATGGGGTGGTTCAAACCCAAACGCACCGCGCTATCGAGATCTTCCGCGCGAGCGACACCTTCCTCCAAAGCGAAACACGCTTCGTTCAGGAGCGGGATGAGGACGCGGTTGACGATGAAGCCGGGGCGGTCCTCGCTGTGCGCGGTGGTCTTGCCGAGCTTGTGCGCGAGAGATTCGGCGAGCGCGAGCGTTTCAGGCGCCGTCTGGAGGCCGCGCACGAGCTCGCAGAGCTCCATGACCGGCACGGGGTTCATGAAGTGCATGCCCACCACGAGCTCGGGGCGCGTCGTGGCCGCGGCGATGCGGGTGAGTGAAATGCTCGACGTGTTCGACGCCAGGACCACACCGGCGCGCGCGATGCGATCCAGGCGCGCGAAGAGCTCGAGCTTGAGCGTAACGTCTTCGCTGGCAGCCTCGATGACGAGGTCGGCGCGGTCCTGCTCTTCGAGGGTGATGGGGGCAATCCGTGAGACGATGCCGTCGCGCGCCTCGTCGCTCAGCTTGCCCCGTTGGACCCGCTGATCGAGTCGCCTCTTCATGCTGGTCAGCCCGCGCTCCACGTGACCCTTCGTCAGGTCGGAGACTGTCACGGAATATCCGGCAATGGCGCACACCTCGGCGATACCGAGCCCCATCTGGCCCGCGCCGATGACGCCAATGGTTCCGATATCTTCCAGAGCGAGTGTCGAGCCGGCTGCCACGAACAGGGAAGTAGCGATGCTCTCGAAGGGAGGCAACGTCGTTCCTTCCGCGCTTTGAGCCTGTGGTGGCGGTGGAGTCGAGAGCCCTCTATAGCGGGATGGACGTCGATGGTGGCGCGAAACGCAGCTGTGGCTTGGTTCGGCGCGCTCCTTTTCGGGCTGACGTCGGCCTGTTCGCCTACTGCCCCTCCGACGGCGTACGCCGCCCTGCACGCGGCGCGAGGACGCCCTGACGAAGCCGCCCGGGTCCTTCGGGCTCGGCTCGTGCAGGCGCCCGAGGACGCCGAGGCTCGTCGCGAGCTGGTTCGCGTCCTCGGCAGCTTGCGTCGCTTGGACGAAGCCGAGGCCGAAGCCGAACGCCTTCGGGAGCTGCTCGGCGAAACGAGCCCGATCCCTCTGGTGGAGCTGGGGCACGCCTTCGAGCTCGCGCATCGTTACGCCGAAGCTCTCGAGCTCTACGATGGCGCTTCTGAGTTGGCTCCGAACGACCCTCTGGGGCCGCGCACGGGCGGCTTGCGGGCGGCGCGCTGGGGGGAGCTGGAGTGGGCAGAGCCGCGGCTCGTCGAGGCGCTCCGACGAAACATTTCCGACGCCACCATATGGCACGCGCTCGGTCTCGTCCGTGTGCACCAAGGTAGGCTGAAGGAGGCGGAAAGCGCCTATCGTTCGGGGTTGGCCCAGAGCCCGAGATCGTTCGAAAATCGCATTGGGCTTGCGACCATCGCGCTCCAACGTCACGACTGGGGAGCAGCACTGCATGAATACGATGCCATCGCGGCCGATTGGCCGGATCATGCGGACGCGCATCTGGGGCGTGCCTACGTGCTCTGGCGGATGGGCCACGTTGCCGCAGCACGCGCGGCGCTCGAGCGAGCGCGGGTGGGCGGCGCCGATCCGCGGGCTCTCTCGCGCCTCGAGCGCGCCGTGGGTGGAGACGTAGTGGAGCAGCGTGAGGGCTCGTCCACGAAGCCATGAGAGCGGTTCCGCGGCCGCTCGGGAAGCGCCGCGCCGTGGACGGAAACGAAGCACAATCCGTGATTTGCAAGGGTTGTTCCGGGTCGCATCCGAGCGGTAATCTCGCCACGCCTTTCGCCAAATCATGCGCACTTTCGCGCCCGGGCGAGGCACGGGAAGAGGATGGATTCACAGACGCTCCGCACGGCTCTTGGAACCCTTCAGGCAGACCCTGACAGAACGGACGCCTGGTCCTCTCTCGCGGAAGCGTTGAAGGTGGTGAGCGACGATCAAGAGCTCGTCACTGCGCTCAACCTCCTCGACGCTGCGCGGGCGCGGCACGCGGAGCGCGGGGAGTGGCTTTCCGTCGCACGGCTCTTGGAGCGCGCAGCCTCCCTTCTCGACGGCACGTCGAACGAAGCCGCGTACGTCGCCGAGCAAGCGCGCATTTCGGAAGCGGAGCTGTTCGACGAAGACGCCGCCGCCGTATGCAGGCTTCGTCTCTTGGAGCTGGACCCCTCCGACGGAGAGGCCGCCGCGCGAATCGAGGAGGCTCAGGAGCGCCGCGAGCAATGGGAAGAGTTGTCGCTCCGCTACACGACCGAGGCGGAAGGCGCCAGTGACGACGCCTACAGGAGCGCCATGCTCATGCGCGCCGCCGAGGTCGAGGTTCGCTTCTCATCGGCGCCCCGCTACGACGTGGTGGCCGACGCCCTGGAGCGTGCCGTGCGACTCGATCCCACGAACACTCTCGCAGCCAAGCTGCTCGAGGTCGTGTATCGGCGTCAGGAGCGCTGGGAGGAAACCGCGCGCGTCTTGGAGCGCGTGGCCGATCGTAGCGACGTGCCTCAGGAGCGCATCGCTGCGGGCGTGCGTTTGGCGCGCATCTACGCGCTCAAGTTGGGGGACGAGGAGCGAGCCGCGCGCGCATACGACCGCGTGCTCGTGGATGCTCCCCACCAGCCGGACGCGCTCGACTACGTGACGGCGTTCTTCTCTTCCCACGAGCGTTGGGACTCGCTGGTGCGCGTGTACGAGCGACCGCTCGAGGGCGCCTCGGGCGACGACGCTTCGAGGCTCGGCGACATTTTGCAAATCGCCATGCTTCACTGGAAGAAGCGCGGCGCGCTGGCCGATGCCGAGCCGTGGTTCGAGCGCATTCGCAAGATCGATCCGAACCACGACGGCATGCTCGCCTTCTTCCGCGAGTACAAAGGCAGCTTGGACGACGACGCGGGGCTCGCTCAAATCCTGCAGGGCGCAGAGCGCTCGCTTCCCGAAAACGATCCGCGCCGCGCCGAGCTGGCCCTGGAAATCGGCACGTTGGCCGAGTCGCAGGCCAACGCGCAGCAAGCGGTCGAGCGTTACAAGAGCGTCTTGCGCGCGGATCCGGACAACGCCGAAGCGCGTGAAAACCTGAAGCGCCTCTACAAGCAAACCCAGGGGTACAACGCGCTCGTCGAGCTATTGCGCCAACAGTTGGAGCGCACTCCGGAGGAGGCGTACGACGCCCGCTTGGCCGTCCTGCGCGAAATCGCCGGCGTGTATCGTGAGTACTTGAAGAGCGAAACGGCGCTCGTCAGCGTGCTCAATCAAATCGTCCAGCTGGACGGCAAGCTCGACGAGAACGACGCGGGTGAGGTGCGCGAGCTCGTAGCGCTCTATCAGCGTTTGGGTCGATGGCGTGACCTCTTGAGCAGCCAGCAGTTGCTCGCGGAGCTCGTGTCGGACGTCGAGGAAAAGAAGAGCCTCTACCGCGACGTGGCGCGGCGTTGGCTCGATCAGTTCTCCAACGTACAACACGCCATGGAGGCCTACGCGGCGCTTCACGCCTTGGACCCGGAGGACCAAGAAGCGACTGAGCGGCTCGAAGAGCTCTACCGAAAGCGCCGCGCCTGGAAGGAGCTGTTCTCGCTCTACGAGGAACAGCTCGAAACGGTGCGAGGCGGAGCACGCGTTTCGGTGCTTCGCGAGATGGCGCAGCTCGCCGCGGAGCGCCTGAACCGCGGCGCGGACGCCGTGCGGTTCTACAAGGAAATTTTGGATCTCGAGCCCACGCGCCTCGAAATCCTCGACCGCTTGGAGCGCCACGCCGAGCGCTCCAAGGATTGGTCGACGCTGGCGGACGTACTCGAGCGCAGGCTTCTCACCCTGGAGGATGCGGAAGCCAAGCTCGTCGTTCTGCAGAAGCTCGGCCCCGTCTACGCCGATCACGTCGGCGACCAGGACAAGGCGATCGGCGCGTGGCGCCGCGTGCTCGAGCTCGAGCCGCGTCAGCCGCGGGCCATGCGCGTGCTGCGTGACACGTTCTTGCGCAACGAGGACTACGACGGCCTCGAGGCGCTCTACACTTCGCAGGGGGACTTCGACGGCTTGGTCGAGGTGCTCGGAAACACCGCGGATCGCGCTGCCGATCCGGCCATCAAGATCGATCTCAGCTACCGCGCCGCGCGAGTCTACGAGGAGCAGCTCGGGCAGCCGGACCGCGCCTTCCGCGCCTACGAGCGCGTCTTGGCGAACGCGCCCACGGACACGCGCGCAGCGGCGAAGCTGCTTCCGTTGTACGCGGCCGACGAGAAGTGGGCGCGAGTTCCCGCGCTCTACGAAATTTTGCTCGCCAGCACCGAAGACCCCGCCGAGAAGGTGAGCCTCTTCGAAAAGCTGGTCGAGGTGGCGGGGCAGCGCTTGGCCGATCGTCGAGCCGCCGCGGCGCACGCACGGCGCGCGTACGAAGCCGCTCCTGCGGATCCGCGCGCCGTGGAGCTGCTCGAGCAGGCCGCTCGCGCGGCGGGACACTGGGACGACATGGTGGGCGCGCTCGAGGCGCGCCTCACGGAGCTCGGGCCGCTTCAAGCGCAGTCCGCCACGGCGACCCCTTCCGCGTTGACGGAGGCAGAAGAGCCGAGCGGTACCAGCAAGCGTCGAGGCAAGGGCAAGAAGAAGAAGGCAACCTCACCGGAGCCTTCAGCACCCGCGGAGCCCTCGGCGCCGGCGCAGACGGACGCGCACGACGAGGAGCGGCGTCTTTTGGGCATGAAGTTGGCGGCCGTCTACGGCGACGAGCTGAATCGTGTCGAGGAGGCGGTATCCAAGCTGAAGGCGCTCGCCGAAGCGTTGCCGCACGACGAGGTGGTGTCTCACCAGCTCGAGGTGCTCTTGCGCCGGTCGAACCGCAAGGACGACTTGCGGTGGCTCTTCGAGCTGCGCGCGACGCATGCGCCCAACGATTCCGTTCGCACGGACGTCTTGAACGAGTGGGCTCGTCTCGAGGAGGAGATCTTCGGGGAGCCCGAGCGTGCGCGGGAAATCTACGCGCGCAGCTTGGCACTCCAGCCCGAGGACTCCGAGGCGCTCGCTTCGAGCGTGCGCTTGGCCGTGGTGCAAGAGGATTGGGCGGCTGCGGCCCTCAATTTGGAGAAGCAGCGGAGCCTCGCCGAAGGCGCTGACCGCGCTCGAAAGGAGCTGGAGCTCGCGGAGCTGTACACCGAGCGCTTGGGGCGTCCTCGCGACGCTTTCACGTCGCTGACGAGCGCGCTCGAGCTCGGTGCGGAGCCGAGTCACGTCATCCACATCGCGCAGCGTTTGTTGGACCGCGAGGAAGTACGGGCGGACGTCGCTCGGCTCTTGTCCTCGCAGTACGAGGCGCAAGGCGACGCGCGTCAAGAGGCTCTGGCGGTGGCTACGCTGCTTCGCGAGACGACCGACGCGGGCGAAAGCATCGAGCTCCATCACCGCTTGGCCAACGTCTACGAGCACAAGCTCGGCGAGCCGAACGGCGCGCTGGACGCCATTTTGCAAGGCGTCGCGCGGCACCCGGCGGAGCTCGAGCTATGGGATCGCGCCGACGAGCTTGCGCTGCGCACCAGGCGCAGCACGGCGCTCGCCGAGAGCTATCGCGACGCGCTCAGAACCGAGCTCGGCGCCGACATTCAGCACGACTTGGCGACGCGCGCCGCGCGAGTGCACGAAGAGTCGCTCGGAGATCTGCTGGGAGCGGTGCCTTACTACGAGCGGCTCTTGGCGCTCGACCCCGACGACGAGCGAGCGTTCGGTCGTCTCAAGGAAATTCTCACCGCCTCGGAGCGCTGGGGTGAGCTCGAGGCGCTCTACGAGCGCGCCGAGGAGCGCCTGGAGGATCCGGTCCGCAAGGCAGAAATGCTGTCCGAGGTCGCCCTCATCGCCGACGAAATCATCGATGATCCGGAAAAGGCTGCCGGCTACTACGAGCGCATCCTCTCCTACGATCCAGTGCACCCGGTGGCCCTGGAGGCGCTCGATCGGCTGTACTCGCGCCTCGAGCGGAAGAAGGCCCTCGCGTCGGTGCTCGACCGGCGCATCGAGCTAGCGGCTGGGGAAGAGCTGAACGATCTGCGCGTGCGCGCGGCGCGCCTGGCGCTCGAGCTGCACGATCCGCAAGTATCCATCACGCACGTCGAAGAAGTCCTCATCGATCAGCCGAACAACTACGCGGCGCGCGAGTTGTGCGAGCAGCTCATCGAAATCGGCAACGTCCGGGTGCGCGCTGCGCGCGCTCTCGAGAGCGTCTACGAGCTGCGCGACGAGGTGCGCGAGCTCGTGCGCGTGCTGGCGGTGCGCATCGACGCGCTGCGACCGAGCCTGCTTCCGCCCGCGGAAGACGAAGCGAGCCTCTCGGAGCGCGAGGACGAGCGGCGCGAGCTGCTTCGCCGTGTGGCGACGTTGCGGAGTGACCGTCTCCACGACGACGAGGGGTCCTTCGAAGCGTTCGCCGAGCTTTCGCCGCTCGATCCTTTGGACGGGGACCTGCGGGATCGCTTGGTGGAGTCGGGCAGAAGGCTCGGCCGCCACGCTCGCGTTGCCGAGGTCTTGGTCAAGACTGCGGAAGCGGCGGATTCTCCGCAGCTGAAGGGCGACATTTTGATGCAGGTCGCCGGGATTCAGCGCGATCTGCTCGGGGACTCGGACGCGGCGGAGGCTACCTATCGCCGCGTCGTCGAGATCGACGAGAACGATCCCGATTTGGTGCTGCCCGCCGCGCGCGCCTTGGAGAGTCTTTGCATAGCGGCTGGTCGTTCGAAGGAGCTGGTGGACGTCCTGCGTCTGCAGGTCAAGCTCGAGACCGACGGCGATCGTCGGAACATGCTCTTGGCGCGCGTGGGTGAGCTTTGCTCCGACGTGCTCGAGGACCTCGTGGGCGCCATCGCTGCCTGGGAGGCGCGGCTCGAGGACAACCCGGACGATCGCTTGGCGCTCACCGCGCTCGACGACTTGTACGGTCGCACCGAGCGTTACGAAGATCTGGTGCGCGTGTTGGAGCGGCGCCGTGAGCTCGCCGCGGGGGAGGGGGAGCGGCGACAACTCCTCGAGCGACAAGCCGCGCTCCAGAAGGACCGGCTGGGCGCGGTGGACGACGCCATCGCGAGCTATCGGACTCTCTTGGACGACTTCGGCCCGGACGCGGCTGCTTTCGAGGCCGTGGAGGGGCTCTATCGTCGGACGGAGCGCTGGGACGATCTGAACGAGATCTACGAGAGGCACTTGGATGCGGCAGAGAGCGACGAGTCGCGCCTGAGCGTACTCGCGGCTTTGGGCGAGCTGCGGCGCGAGAAGCTCTCCGACTACCCCGGCGCGCTCGAGGCGTACCGCCGGGCGTTGACGCTCGACGCGAGCCACGAGCCGAGCCGGGCAGCATTGGATGGGATGCTCCAGCTCGAAGACCGCAACGCGCGCGTCGACGCGGCCGAAATCCTCCATCCGATCTTCGAGTCGGAGGGGAACCACGCGCGCCTCTTGCACGTGGTCGAGATCGAGGCCGAGCTGGCAGATGATCCTCACGAGAAGGTAGAAAAACTCGAGCTTGCCATTCGTATCGCCGAGGACGCTTTGGGCGACGTCGCGCGCGCGTCCGCGTACGCCGAGCGCACGGTGAAGGAAGCCGCGGCGCAAGGAGACGTGCGTCCGCACCTCGAAACGCTCGACCGTCTCGCTGCGCGGTCTCAGCGTCGCCGGGAGCAGGCCGCAGTTCTGGAGGAGATCGTCTCCGAGCTCTTCGACGGAGAGCTCCAGGTCGACGTCACGCGACGTGTCGCGGAGCTGTTTCGGCACGAGCTGGGCGACGTGTCGCGGGCGCGTGAGCTGTATCACAAGGCGCTCGAGCTCCGCTCGGACGACTCGCTGTCGCTCGTCGCGCTCGAGGAGCTGTACGCCGAGGCCGACGACTCGGCGAACCTCTTGGATATTCTGGGTCGACGCGCTGAGTTCGCGGAGTCGGACGACGAGCGCCGCGAGCTGGCCTACCGCCAAGCGGAGCTTCTCTCGGGCAAGCTGAACCAGCCGGAGCGCGCCATCGAGGTGTACGAGGGCATCATCGACGTGTCGCTCGACGGGCGCGCGGTCGGCGCGCTCGGTGCGCTCTACGCGAGCGCGGAGCGCTGGGACGACTCGGTCGCCCTTTTGTCACGCCGCATCGACGAAAGCGACGGCAACGAGGCGGACCTGCGCGTGGAGCTCGCGCGTATCGTCGCAGCGCGCAGCGGCGACATCGAGCGCGCTCTGGACGAGCTGGAGCAGGCGCTCGAGCGCGAGCCACAGCACACGGGCGCCGTGGAGCTGCTCGAGACCCTGCAGAGGACCGCGCCGGAGCCGGGGCAGCGGGCGCGGGCCGCGGGATTGCTCGAGCCGGTGTATTTGGTGCGCGCGGACTACGACCGCGTAGCGGCGACGCTGCGTACGCGGCTCGAGAGTGCCGAGAGCTCGGACGAACGTCGGGAGCTCATCACGCGTCTCGCGCAGATCCACGAGGAACAAAAGGAGGACTACCTCGGCGCGCTCGAAATCTCCGCGCAGTTGCTCGACGAGGATCTGTCGGATCAGGCCACGTTGGCCGAGCTCGAGCGTCTCGCCAAGGTGGCGGGGGCCGAGAAGCGGCTCGCTGAAATCTACGCGGCGGCGCTCACCAAGGTGGACGTGGACGACGAGGCCAGCGCACGCGTTTCGCAGCGCGCAGGTGAGCTGTTCGAGCAGGTGCGGGACGACGAGCGGGCGCTGCCCGCGTACAAGCGGGCGCTCGCTTTCGCTCCAGAGAACGAGGAGCTGTTCCGCGCGGTCGACGGCATCTTGCTGCGCTCTTCGGATCACGAGGCACGCGTGGCTCTCTACCGCGAGGCCTTGGAGCACCGCTTCGATCCGGCCGAACGAGTCGAGCTCTTGCGCACGGTTGCCGAGCTCGAGAGAGACCGGCTGGGCCGCCTCTCCGCAGCCATCGAAACGTACGAAGAGGTGCTCGCCGCCGATGAGCACGACGCGGGCGCGCTCGATGCTTTGACGGAGCTTTACGGCAGAACGGAGCGGTGGGAGCGCTTGGCCGAGCTCTACGAGCGGCGCGCAGAAGCCTCCTCGCCGGAGCACGGCGCGGAGTACCGCTTGGCCCTCGCGGACCTCTTCGAGCGGAGGCTGGGGGCGCCCGAGCGAGCCGTCGATCAGCTCGAGGAAATCGTCCGGGACTTGCCGACCCACCGCGCGGCCTTGGCGGCGCTCGAGGCGTACCGCGGTCGCGACGAGCTGCGCGAGCGAGTCGTGGATCTCCTGCGGCCGCTGTACGAGTCAGCCGACGATTGGAAGCGTCTCATCAAGCTGAACGAAGATCGCTTCGCGCTGGCAAACGAGCCAGCGGACAAGGTGGCCGTGCTGCGCGAAACCGCGGAGCTCTGGGAGACGCGCGGTGGTGACCCAGGACGCGCACGGCGCGTGCTCGGGGAGGCTCTTTATCTGGAGCCCGACGAGCCGAGCGTGCGCGAGGACTTCGAGCGGCTCACCGAGCTCACGTCGAGCTACACGGAGCTGGCCGAGGCGTACGAAGGGATCTTGGAGGCGCAGCCCGACGTGCTGTCCAAGCGGGACTACCTGGCGAAGCTGGCGCACGTGTACGACCACCGCCTGGACGATCCTCGCCGGGCGCTCTGGGCGTACTCCGGACTTCACGAGATCGAAGAGGGGGAGCTCGAGCCCGTCGAAAACATGGAGAAGCTTGCGCTGCTCCTGAGCGACTGGGGCGTCTTGGTCCGAGCTCTCACGGCCAAAGCCGATCTGGTGTTCGACGAGGAGGAGCGCGCGGACGCGTGGCGTCGCATCGGTGAAGTCCGCTACCACATGCTGGAGGACGCGGATGGCGCGGTCGACGCGTACGAGCGAGCCTTCGAGCTGGATCAAACCAGCGCGCCTACGTCGGATCGGCTCATCGAGCTGTACGAGCAAAAGGGCGACGCGGCGAGGCTCGTGGACTTGTATCAGGCGCGCGTCGATCTCGCGTCGGATGCGGAGGACGAGCTCAAGTACCAGCTGCTCTTGCGCGCCGCGGTGCGCCTCGAGAGTGACCTTCAAGATCGCCCGCGTGCCATCGAAGCTTTGGCGCGCGCCCTGGGACTGAAGCCTGGCAGCGTCGAAACGCTGCGGGAGTTGAATCGCCTGTACCGCGC
>JAEYVE010000118.1 GCA_023432025.1 Pseudomonadota bacterium | reverse complement strand
CAATGTGCCCCCCGAGCACCGGCTCGCCGTCGCGCGGACAAAAGGTATCGAGCGAAAGGAAGCTGCGTCCGGTTTCGGCCTCCAGCTCCAGAACCCTCGCGACGTTGTAGTAGACGACGTTCAGGCGGTGCACGTTGATGGGGACCGCGTACAGCGCGTTTCCCTCCCCCACCCGGAGCCCGGCCAAAAGCGCCTCCGGGACGTGCGTGAGCATGCCGCTGCGCTGGAGGAGCGGTCGCACGTCCGTCAGAAGATTGTCGGCGCCGCGCTCCTCGGCGTACTCGACGAGGGTCCAGCGCAGCAAATCTGCGCCGGCATTGGCCTGGAAGGTGGAAGGGGGCGCCCCTGCCAGCAGGCGCAACGCCAGGGTCTTGCGGGTAGCCAGCGCGTCACGCTCGGCCCGTTCATGAATGCTGACGTGCGGATGCCGCGAAGTATGCAGATCGCTCACGACGCCAAACGCGTGGCGCTCGGCTCGATCTTGCCACCACGTAACCACCTCGAGCGAAACCGCCGACGGCTCCTCCGGCGCGCAAGCCGCTGTGGCAAACGCGAGCGAGAGGGTCGCCAGCTGGCTCCTCCAAGGTGTCGTTCCCCAGCAAACCAAGCGCCTGACCTCCCCAGCGCCGCCGAGAATAGGAGCAGCAGGCTGGCCCGAACAAGATCCGACTGAACAGCCGGACAGCCGAGAAAGGAACCCGAGCCGCGACGGGCCCGAAAAAAGCCCGCCCCGAGTCACAACAAAAACCCCGCGATGCGCGGCCGACCATCACAACTGAGGAACCACCGCTTCAGGTGATCGATTCGGTCCGCCCGCGCATTGCTCTAGCCGACGCTCCTTTCTGACGGCTCCCCCCCGCGTCGCCCTACTGAACCGAGGACCAAGACATGCGCTGGACCAAGCTCTTTTTGGCTACGATTCTCCTTTCACCGCTCGCCACCACCGCGTGCGGCGCAGAAGCGGGAGACGACGGTGACTGGAGCGGCAGCGGGGCCGCGCAAGGCACGGGAGCCGCGCCGAGCGGCGGCTGGAGCGGCGTCGGCAGCACGGGCAACGTCGCGGCGGGCGGCTCGGGGGGCGCTGACACCGGCGGCTCGGGCGGCGACGGGGTTCTGACGGGTGGAGCGGGCGGAACGCTCGAGGGAGCGGGAGGAGCTGGGGGCATGGACTCTGGCTCGGGCGGCGCTGACGTCGGTGGCTCGGGCGGCAGTGGAGGCGCAAGCGCCGGCGGCTCGGGTGGACCCGGCTCGGGTGGCTCGGACACCGGCGGCTCGGGCGGAGTTGGCGTCGGCGGTTCGGCCACGGGCGGCTCGGGTGGCTCGGGTGGCTCGGGCGGCTCGAACGATTGCAGCACACCGCCGGCTGCGAGCCCGCTCGTGGGCTGGGCGTCGGTTTCCGGGAACGGCGTTTCCACGACGACCGGCGGAGGCAACGCGGCGCCCGTCACGGTCACGACGCTCTCCGAGCTTCGAGCTCAAGTATCCGGCACCGCAGCCAAGGTCATTCACGTGCGCGGAACGCTCGAACCCGGAGACATCACGGTCGGCTCCAACAAAACCATCGTGGGCCTGTGCGGGGCCGTGATTCGCGGCCATCTGCGCCTGAGCGGCTCGGTCAACGTGATCGTCCGCAACATCGCCATCGTCGGCTACGGCTCGGGCAACTGCGCGCTGGATCCGGACTACGACAGCAGCGAAGGCTGCTCTTCTGGCAAGGACGCCGTCGCCGTGATGAACAACGCGCACCACATTTGGTTCGATCACTGCGCGGTGTCCGACGGCACCGACGGCAACTTGGACATCACCAACGGCGCCAACTACGTCACGATTTCTTGGACCAAGTTCCACTACAGGCCGCGCACGGACAACCAAGGCAGCGACTCGACCGGCGCGGCGGGCCACCGCTACTCGAACCTCGTGGGAGGCACGGACAACCCGAGCACCTACGACGACGCCAACGCTTTGAACGTGACGTGGCACCACAACTGGTGGGCCGAGAACGTGGTCGAGCGTCAGCCGCGCGTTCGCTTCGGCAGAAATCACATCTTCAACAACCTCTACACGTCGGACACCACGAACTACTGCGTGCGCGCTGGCAAGGACGCCAACATTCTCCTCCAAGGTAACTACTTCGACGGAGTGAAGGACGCCCACGAGTTCAACAACTCGAGCGACCGCAACACCGCGCACATCACCGCGGACAACAGCAACACGTACGACGGAGTCACGGGGGAGCGCGCCGTCGACGGCGGCGGCACTCCCTTCACCAACCCGCCCTACACCTTCACGCTCGAGTCCGCGGCCGCAGCCCGCACGGCGATTCTGGCTGGCGCCGGACCGCAGTAGTGGCCAGCGGCCGAGCGATGACGCGCGCGGTGCGCCGCGGGAGCCCCTCGCGGCGCACCGCTGTTCACGCCGAGCGCTCCCCTGTCGCCTGGCGTGTCTCGTGTGGCCATGGGCAGCGAGGCTCGCTATCAGGGCCCCATGGTGCGCCCTTGGACCCTGCTCGACCGCGTCGACACCGACGAAGGCCCGCTGGAGCTACGCCAGCGCGCCGAGCGTGATTTCATGATCACGGTCGCTGGCCGTGTGCTGATGTCGAGCGAGCGCACTCGCTCGGAGGTCGCCGTCGCCGAGCTCGGTTGCGCTCCCATCCGCGAACGTAGAAGACCGCGGGTGCTCATCGGCGGGCTCGGGCTCGGTTACACGCTGCGCGCCGCGCTGGACGTGCTGCCAAAAGACGCCGAGGTGCTCCTCGCCGAGCTGAACGAAGCCGTGGTCAATTGGTGTCGAGGGCCGCTGGCCCCCCTGACGGATGACGCGCTCGCGGACTCTCGTGTTCAGCTGCGCGTCGAGGACGTCATGCGGACCATCCGTGAAGCCGCTCGAGGTCCGAAAAAGCTCGACGCCATCATCGTCGATCTTTACGAGGGCCCCGGACACGTGCCGCCGGGCAAACACGACCCGCTCTATGGGCGCGCCGCGCTCACCTCGGTGCGCGACGCGCTCTCACCCGGCGGCGTTTACGCGGTGTGGGGCGAAAAGCGCGCTCCGGCTTTCGAGCGGCACCTCGAAGGTTTGGGCTTTACCTTTCGCCTTGCCAGAAACCACGCCGGACAGCGCCACCCCGTCTACGTTGCCGTGCGGGGCGGCGAGACCTGACGACGGTCGTCAGTACGTGCCCTGCAGATAATCGCGGAGCAGCGGCCCGTGGCCGTGCAGCCACTCGTCCGTCCACGGGCCGTCCTTGGGCGCCCCTTCTTTCAGGATGCAGCTGAGATCCGCGCACCCGTCCAGCTTCCAAGCCGTCGAGGAAATGGCGTTCGCGTCCATCCAGTCGAACCACCCCTTGGCCGCATCCACACACACGCCCAGCTTTCCGCCCTTGTCCGGCACCCCGCCGTCCGCGTCCGTGGCGCCCCACTCGGTGACGAACAACGGAAGGCCCTGGTTCACGGCCGCAGCCCCCTTGCCGCGCACGTTGCCGTGGCTGCACGAGTAGAAATGCAGCGTGTACATCAGGTTTTTACCGTCCACGCGGCTACGCGTGACGCTGTCGACGTCCTGCGACCAGTTGGGCGTACCGAGGATGACGATGTTGTCCGGGTCCTTCTCGCGAATCTTCGCGACGACGGCCTCGTGATAAGGCTTGAGGTCCCTCCACGTCGCCCGCACCTCGGTGCCAGGCAGATTCATGGGCTCGTTGAACGTTTCGTAGATGACGTTCGGCAAGTGACCGTACTTCTCGGCCATGTTCGAGAAGAACTCCTCCGCCTGAGCTTGGTGCGCCAGTGCGTCGTGATCGTGCCAATCGATGATGACGTACACGCCCGCTTCGACCGCGTTTCGAACGATGGTGTCCACCTGCTTCAGCGCGTGGTCGCGGTGCGTGAGGTACGCGCCCGACGGCGCCACGCCCATGGCCGCGCGGATCACGGATACCTTCCAGGTGTCTCGCATCCACTCGAGGGACCGGAGACTTTCGGCGTAGCCGTCGTTCTCCCAATTCAACCACATGCTGGACACGCCCTTCAGCTGCACCAGCTGCCCCGACGCGCCGCGAATGAACTGCCCCTCCACCTTCAGCTGCCCGAAGGAGTTCACGGGGTTGGGACTCGTGGGAGCCGCGCCGCCCGCGCCGCCCTGGCCCGGCTGACCCGACGGGACATCCTTCGTCCAATCCGCGATGGGTTCGTCCAGCCCGCCGCACGAGGCGCAGTCCGTTTGTTTGGCGGCCCCACCGTCACAGGCGAGGAGGGCCGAAGGGGTGGCGAGCAGAAGAACGAGCCAGGAACGCAACGACATATGGGGGTGAATGCTCCGCCCTCCCCCTACCATCGAAAAATCGACGCCGCGACTGCCCCCACGCGGGCCAGCTCGGCCGCGCGCGCACCAAAAGCACCGAGATTTTCGCGCAGGATCTCAGGCTAGGCCGACATAAAGCTTCTGAACGTCGTCATCATCATCGATGGCAGCCAAAAAAGCCTCGACTTCTGCGCGTGCCTCGCCCTCGAGGCTCACCGGGTTCTTGGGGATCCACACCAAATTGGCGGCGGTCACGTTCCAGCCGCGGGCCATCAGGGCCTTGCTGACGGCGTCCAGGTCCGTGGGCTCGGTAATGAAGCGCGACTGACCGTCGTCCGCCGGCTCCACTTCTTGGGCCCCTGCTTCGATGGCTGCTTCTTCTGGATCCTCACCGCCCGCGGGGGGCGTGGCCTCGATGGCGCCGCAGCGATTGAAGTCCCAGCTCACCGAGCCGCTCGCGCCCAGCTGTCCCTTTTTGAACAGCTGCCGCATGTTCGGCGCGGTGCGGTTCTTGTTGTCCGTCAGACACTCCACGATGACGGGCACCTGATGAGGGGCGAAGCCCTCGTACACCACGGTCTCGAACTGCGCGCCGTCATCGAGGAGGCCCGCACCTTTTTTGATGGCGCGTTCCAGGGTGTCGCGGGTCATCGAGGCGCGCTTGGCTTGCTCCACGGCCAAGCGCAGGCGTGAATTCGACGCCGGGTCGGGCCCGCCCACGCGCGCCGCGACCATGATCTCCCTTGCCAGCTTCGTGAAGAGCCGCCCCTTGGCGTCCGCGCTCTGTTCACGTCCCTTTTGCTTCCACTGAGCACCCATGGCGCGCGGTTTAGCGCAACCCGAGCCGCCGCCCCAGCCCCGCTCGACCGTCCTCTCCCGTCTCCCCGGGGCGCCGCACCCTCGCAACCGAGCCCCGCGGCCCGCCCTCTGCTAAAGGCACCCGTCCGGTGCCCCACGCCCTCCAAGGTCTCAGCCCTCAGCGCCTCTCCGAGGTCCTGTCCATCCCCCTCGTGGACGCTCGAAAGGTCCACGCCTCCGTCCAACGCGACGAGCCGTTCGGCGCACCTTTGCACGGCGTGCCTCGCAGCAGCATGGACCGCGTCCGCGAGCTCGGACACGTGCCGACGCTCGAGCTCGTCACCGAAAGCGCCAGCCAACTCGACCCCTTCGTCAAATACGCGCTTAGAACGCACGACCGTCACGTCGTCGAGACGGTGCGCATTCCCCTCGAAAACCCGGAGCGTTTTTCGGTGTGCGTCAGCTCGCAAGTGGGCTGTGCGCTCGGCTGCAAGTTCTGCGCGACGGGACGCATGGGCCTCACCCGCAACTTGGAGGCCTGGGAAATCGTCGAACAAGTGCGCACCGTGCGCAGGCGACTCACGAACGGGCGCGTCCACGGCGTGGTTTTTCAAGGGATGGGCGAGCCACTCGCGAACCTCGAACAAGTGCTCGAAAGCCTGGAGGTGCTGCGCGAGCCCGCTGGGCTCGCCATCGACGCGCGCAACGTGACGGTTTGCACGTCCGGCCTCCCGCTCGGCATTCGCCGCCTCGCTCGTGAAGCGCCCAAGGTACGCCTCGGCCTCTCCATCGGCAGCGTGCGCCAAGAGCAGCGCAAGTCGCTCATGCCCATCGCCAAGGCGCACCCGTGGGACGAAGTCGTCGACGCGGTGGCGGAGCACGCCATGACCACCGGGCTCGCGCCCATGTGGGCGGTCACGCCGCTGCTCGGCCACAACGACTCGTTCGAGGACGGCGCGGCGCTCGGCGCTGCTGCGCGCGACTTCTGGCAAAAAACGGGCGTTCGCCCACGCCTGGTCGTCATCCCTTACAACCGCATTTCCACCGAAGACGATCCCTACGACCGCCCCTCGGACGCGCGCATCGCAGAGTTCTCACGTGGCATCGAGAGCACCGGCTACCGCGCGCACCTCCGCTACAGCGGCGGTGGCGACGTGAACGCAGCGTGCGGCCAGCTCGCGGCCCGCGCGTGACCCCATGACGAAGCACCGCTCTCGACCGACCCCGACGCCTCACCGCGCAGAGCTCGGCGCCGTCTTGCGCCTGGGTCTGCCCATGGCCGGCACGCAGCTCGGCTTCATGCTCATCGGCGTGGTCGACACGCTCATGTTGGGCCACACCGGCTCGTTGGCGCTGGCGGCGGGCGGCATCGGCAACATGTGGCACTGGGCGTGGCTCTCGCTCGCGCTCGGTTTGGTGCTCGGCATGGACCCCATCGTGAGCCAAGGTTTCGGTCGCGGAGATCGCGCGGCGATCGCGGTCGGCGTGCAGCGCGGCCTCGTGGTGGCGCTCCTCGCCAGCGTGCCCGTGGCCGTGGTCCTCGCCGTGACGGGCCCCTCGCTCGTGTTTTTGGGTCAACCACCGGATGTGGCCCAAGCCGCGCAAGACTACAACTGGGCACGCTTGCCGGCGGTACCCGGCTTTTTGTGCTTCACCGCGCTGCGCGTGTACCTCCAAGCGCGCGGCATCGTGCTGCCGGCGCTCGGCGTGTCGCTGCTCGGCAACGTCGTGAACGCCTTTTTCTGTTGGATGCTCATTTTCGGAAAGCTCGGTGCTCCCGCACTGGGGGTCGTGGGCGCCGGTCTCGCCAGCAGCATCACCTTCGTGTTCATGCCGCTCGCCCTCGCGACATGGATCCGCCTCCGAAAGCTCGACGTCGGGTATTCACGTCCTTGGGATCGCGCGTCCTTCGACCGCGGCGGCCTGCTGCAGATGCTCCGCATCGGAGCTCCCATGGGCCTGCAAATGGGGCTCGAGGTGTGGGCGTTCTCACTAGCGATGGTCATCGCCGGCTGGCTCGGCGTGAGCGCCTTGGCGAGCCACCAAATCGCGCTCAATCTCGCGTCGCTGTCGTTCATGGTGCCGCTCGGTGTGTCCATCGGCGCCGCCACGCGCGTCGGCAACTTGATCGGCGCAGGCGACGCTGCCGCGGCGCGCCGCACGCTGTGGATCGCACTCGCGCTGGGCGCGTCGTGGTCGCTCGTCGCGGGCACCGTGTTCGTCGTCTTCCGCGCACAGCTCCCCGCGCTCTTCACGGACGATGCTTCGGTCGTGGCGGCGGCCGCCTCCGTGCTTCCGTTCGTGGCTGCGTTTCAGCTCTTCGATGCGACGCAGGCCGTCGGTGGCGGCGTCTTGCGTGGCTACGGTCGGCCGCACGCCGGCGCAGTCATTCACCTGATCGGCTTTTACGTGTGCGGTCTGCCTTTGGCCTACGCGCTCGCCTTTCCGCTGGGGTATGGCCTCGCTGGCATCTGGGTGGCGCTCCTCATCGGTCTCGGCTTGGTGGCGGTCGGGCTCTTGTACTGGACGCACCGCACGTCCCACAGGCCACTCGCCGAGCTCAGCGTGCACGCCGTAGGCACGTCACCCGGCTCGGCCCCACACGCCTGAACACGCTCGAAAGGCACTTTTCCGCCACCCGAGTGCGTCCCGCGGAGCACGGCGGAAGTGGACGCGCGCGAGCGGAGTGAACACACCTCAAGCGCCGCAGCACTTTTTGTACTTTTTGCCGCTGCCGCACGGACACGGCTCGTTGCGGCCAATCTTTTCGACTTGGACGGGCGGCGGGGGCTCCTTGCGCGCGCCCTCGAAGTACGAATAAAGCCGCGCCACGTCCTCACCCAAGTTTTCTCGGCGACGTGCGCGCCAGTCTTCCTCTGGCACGTCCACGACTTCGGGTGTGGCGGCGCCAAGCGCGTCGAGGGTGACGTACTCCGCGAGCACGGCCAGAGGCACCGTGAGCGCAAACGCACCCGAGTCTCGCGTCCAACGCGAGTCACTCTGCGACACCCGCACGTAACCCTTGCAAAACTGCGTGATCGCTCCCACGTCGTCCGGGCTCGGCACCGCGGGCACACCAAGCGCCAAACACTGCGCGCAGGCGGCGTACTCGCGCAGCACGAGCTCGAACAACCGCCGCAAGGTGGGGCGATCGGGCGCCTCCTCCGCGAGAAGCAGAGGGAGCCAGTCCGTTGGCTCACGTCGTGTGGGCGCCGAGGCGACCGCCGCAAACACCCCGCGCGCGAACGGCAGGGTGCGCCCCGCGTGGACCTCCAGAATTTCCGAAAGCTCGCGTGTCTCTTCGTCGGTGAGCGGTGCTTGAACCGGGCGCATCGGCCTTGTGCTTAGAGCCTGCCGAGCCCCGCGTCACGCCCCCGTGATGCCCGAAAGCTGAAACGGACGTTCGAGTGGACGTAGTGGCTGAAGCTGTGCCGAAGAAAGCGGACTACGAGCTGTACTACTGGCCAGAAATCCCTGGACGCGGGGAGTTCGTGCGTTTGACGTTGGAGGCCGCCGGCGCAAGCTACGTCGACGTGGCGCGCGAGCCGGAAAGCGCCGGCGGCGGCGTCCCGGCGCTGCTCGCGCTCCTCCAAGACAAAGCCCTCCCGCTCGCCCCTTTTGCGCCACCGTTTCTGAAGACGGGAGAGCTCGTCATCGCTCAAACCGCGCTCATTCTCGAGTTTTTGGGGCCGAGGCTCGGCATGAGTCCGCGCGATGAGCCGGGCCGACTGCGAGCGAGCCAGCTCCAGCTGACGATCGCCGACGCAGTCGTCGAAGCGCACGACGCTCATCACCCCCTGGGCGCCGCCCTCTACTACGAAGAACAAGAGCGCGAAGCGAAGCGGCGCGCGCGCGTCTTCGTCACCGAGCGCATTCCCAAGTTTCTCTCGTACTTCGAACGCGCGCTCGGCAAAGCGAGCGGGGAATACTTCGTGGGCGGCGCACTTTCTCACGTCGACCTCTCCATGTTTCAGCTCCTCGGAGGGTTGAAGTACGCGTTTCCGAACGCCATGGCCGCCTCGGAAAAGGAGATTCCACGGCTCCTCGCGTTGCACGCGCGGGTCGCCGCCGAGCCTCGCGTCGCCGCCTATCTGGCGTCGAATCGCAGGCTCCCCTTCAATCGCCAAGGCATTTTCCGGCACTACCCGGAGCTCGATCTCTGAAGTGGCGCAAGCCGCGCGGCCCGTGCCCGGCCGCAGAACGGGCGGCGCGACAGAACGAGCGGAACGACTCTAGCGCAGCGGCGCGACTCTAGCGCAGCGGAACGACTCTAGCGCAGCGGAACGGGGGGCGGAGCAGCGGCGCGAAAGCAGACTGGGGCCGTCGACCGAGCCTCGGCAGACGGTGCAGCACGCCAACGGCCCGCCCAAGAAACCTCCGACCGCGCGCATTTCGCCCGTCCCCGCTCCCGTCGGTATCGACAACGGGTGCGCGCTCCATAGGATGCTGGACCTCGAAATGACTGCGGAGGCCGTGCTCGACTTGCAGTACCATGGGGTTCGTTGCCGAATTCTTCTGCAAGACGGGCTTCTTCGTGAGCACGTCGTCGCGCTGTTCGGACACGCGGAGGTGCCCTCGGAAGGCACGCCGGACTTGACGCTTCACGTGGTTCGTGGCGACAGCGCGCCCGAGCGCCCCGCAGCCCCCCAGTTCACCTTTATTTCCGACCAAATCATTTGGGGACAGCCATCGCCGAGCGGCCTCCTGATGTCGGACGGCCGCACCACCGCTCGTGTGGACTACGGAGCGGCGCGCGCAACCCTCGAGTTGCTCCAAACGGATTACGCCGCCATCTACGCAGCCACGCACCGCTTTTTTCCAATCGCGCTGAGTGAGCTGCTCCGCACGCGCGGCGTTTATTACTTGCACGCCGCCGCGGTGACGGGCCCCCGGGGTGGGGTGATCTTCGTCGGGGATTCGGAAGCCGGAAAGTCGACGTTGGCCTACACCGCCATGCGCGACGGTATGAAGCTCCTTTGCGACGACGGCATTCTCTTTTCCGTGGAGCCGAGCGGTCACGCGTACGTCGAGCCGTATTACCGAGAGCTCGCCGTTCACGAGAGCACGCTCACCGACGAGGACCGCGTGAGCGCCGCTCCTACGGAGCCCATGCACACGGGCGAAGACCGCGTGCGCTTCACGCCGGCAGCGTCACGTTGCGCCGGACGGGCGCTGGTGCAGAGCGTGCTCCGCATCGAGCGCAGCCCGACCCCGTCTCACATCGCCGAGCAATCGCCCAGCGAGCTCTTCGAAGAGCTGGTGCACCAAAACCCGTTCGTGGCCCTCACGCCTCACCTCGCGCCCGCCCACGTCGCGGCGCTTGGCTGCCTTTTGCGTTCGGCCCGCCTCGGCGTCGTGCGCTCCGGCCCGGACGTCTTGCAGCAGCCGGGAACCACCGGACGGCTCCTCGAGCACTGGCTCGCGGACGGCGCACGCGTGCCATCCGAGTCCCTCGCGGCTAAAGTGCGCCCGTCGTGACCGCGCCTCAGCACCCCAACTGGCTCCTGCTCGGCCTCGAGCTGGTGGGACACTGCGATCTGCGGTGCAAGCACTGCCTCAGGAACGACCTGTCCACCGTCGTGGAGTTCGACGTGGACCTGTTCGAGCGCATTGCCGACCAAGCCGTGCAGTTGGGCAAGCCGTCGTTCGCGTTCACCGGCGGTGAGGTCACGCTGCACCCACGCTTCTTCGACTTCTTGCGCATCCTCGAGGAGCGCTCGCTCCGGTGCCACTTCGTCACCAACGGTAACAGCTACCCGCGCATTCGCGGTCAGCTCGCCGAGCATCGCAACGCCCTCGCCGGCATCTCCTTCAGCATCGACGGCGCCACGGAAAAGTCCCACGACCACATCCGCGGCCGCGGCAGCTTCAAGAAGGTGCAGCTCGCCATGGCGCTCGCTCGCCGAGACGGCCACGACATCACCGCGCAAATGGTCGTCGGTCGCACCAACCGCCACGAGCTCGGCGCCATGGTCGAGCTCTGTCAGGCTCTCGGAGTCAGCACTCTGTTTTTCGCTCACGTGCAGCCGGTCAAGCGCGCCGAGTACTTCGGGTTACCGCTTTCGCCCGCGGAGTGCCGCGAGGTGGAGGCAGAGGTGCTCACGCTGGCTCGCGAAAGCAAGTCCGTGTTCGTGACCATGAGCTCCGGGCACGCGGATCCGACGCCGCTCGCTCACTGCAATACGCTGAAGCACACTTCGTACAACATCGATTGCCACGGCCGTATGACGTTCTGCTGCCAGCTGAGCGGCGTCGCAGGGCACCCCAGCGACGCGGACGTCATCGCGAACCTGCGGGACACCTCGCTTTTGGACGCCATCGAGCTGCACCTCGGCATGGCGGATCGCGTGACGCGCACGCGCCTCGCCTACCTCCGGGATCCGGCGAACCACGCGGATCCGTACCGGGACTTCCATTGCCACTTCTGCCTCAAGCAGTTCGGCAAGCTCACCCACATCGATCCGGAGTGGCAGGCCACCGTGCATGGCGACTCTCCGGTCCCCTCCAAACACAGGTTGCGCCTTGTCTGATTCAGAGCCGCGCTCACCCGCGTACCAAGTTCCGGCTTCCATCGTGCGAGAAGCGCTGTCGGCCGACGAGCTCGTCGTGCTGGACAGCGTCACTCACCGCTTTTACTCCCTGAACAGCACCGCCAAGCGCGTCTTCGAGCTGGCCGCGGAGGGCCTGAGCGAAGAGGCCGTCTCCGCGCAGCTGAGCGCAGAGTTCGACATCGCCCCAGAGGCGTGCGCAGCGGACGTGCGGCACCTGTTGGCCGAGCTGGTCGAGCAAGGGCTCCTGACGTCCCCCTCGAGCTGAACCTTTTCGGGCGCGTCCGGCACGGGTCGCCGGCCTTCGGTTGACCACCTGGCAGCCGCCTTGATATCCATGTCGCCATGCAGGATGGGAGTGCCTCGAGGCGTGGCTTTTTCATGGCCGGGGTTGCCGGGCTGGGCGTCGCGCTCCTGCCTCTGGCCGCCAAGGCAGCCGCGGCTCGCGCTGCAGCAGCGCCTCGCCGCGTCGCCGAGCTTCCGGAAGGTCCGGCGCTCATCGGCCGCGTCTCGTGCGAGCTGAACGAAACGGCGCGCTTCATCTACGACCACTGCGACGGCGCACAGGGCACGGACGACATCGCCCGCCTCGTCGCGCGTGAGTACGACGTCACCGTCGAGCAAGCGCACCTGGACGTCGTCACGTGCGTTGCCGCACTCCGAGACATGGGACTCGTCCAATGAGCGACATCGAAACCAAGAAAAAGTACGTTCGTCCCGTCATCAAGCTGATCGAGCTCGCTCGCAATCAGACGGAGTCCGGCCGCCGTCCTTTCTTCCAAGCGCAGCCTGCCCCCACCTCCGCGTCGAACGTGACCGGCGGCACCGTCATCGGCGGCTGAACCGCGGCCAAGTGCCCAGTTGAGCTCGCTGCTCCCAGGCCACATGGGTGCGCGCGAGTCGAGCCGCCGCGACAAAAAAGAAAAGTCCCCGCTTTCAACGAAGAAAGCGGGGAACTTCGACGGACGCTAGGCGTTCAGTCTTGCTCGCAGGCGTAAACGCCGCCGCCCAGGTGCACTCGGGTGCCCGCGAGGCAGTTCAGCTTGCACAGAGCGTCGCGGTTGGCAGCCGGAATGGCGCTGCAGTCCATTTGGCAGCCGGAAGCGTCGTCACAATCCAAAACGCAGCCCCCGGGGCCCGGGTTCACGCACGACACGGAGCAGAAGGCGCCCGTTTCGCACGTACGAATGCCGCAGAACGAGCTGAAGACGGACTGCGTGGTCTGAGTGCCGCACGTCACGTCACAGGCGGAGTCTTCCGAACAACGATTCACGCCGCAGTGCGAGCCCGAGCCCTCACACGTCGCGCTGCACGACGAGGGACCCTCGTCACCACCCGCGCACGTGTTGATGAAGCAACGCCCCGCGTTGGCTCCGGAACAGGCGAAGGTGCAGGAGCTACCATTGGTGCAATCCTGCTGGCAGGTGCCGCTCACCGTGTTCGAACAAGACTGAAAACAGTTGGGGAGGGGCCCGTCCTGCGACCCCGCGCACGTCGTGCCGCACGCGACGCTGCCGGTGTCGGCGCCGTCCGCGGCGCCGTCACACGTGACCACGCAGTCCTTGTTGCACACCACGCCTTGCACGTCCGAGCCACCTGAGCCGTCGATGTTGCAGCTGCAGATGGCGTCGCTTTCGCAGGTAAAGCCGCCCGAGCTCAGGTTCTCCGTGCACGCGGCGCCTTCCGTGACGCACGAGTTGCAGTCGCAGTCGCTGCCAGCTTGTGAGGGGTCTTGATCGTTGCAGTCTCCACCCGCGTCCGGGATCGTTCCGTCCGGAGCGAGCTCTGCGCTTCGACCGTCGCCGTCGCAGTCCGGAACGATGCTGGCGTGCCCAGGCGCCCGCAAAATGGCCCGCACGACCAAGTCGAAGTTAAAGCTGGTTTTCGGATTCGTATCGCGAATCACCAGGCGATGCGTCGCCGTTCGACGCACCCCGAAGGGGCCACAACGGTTCGCGGAGCCGGCGTACTGAATGTCGGCAAAAGCGAAGGTGGCGTTGACGCCCTTCTCTCCGGGGTTGTCCGAGCTCTCGAAGGTGACCGAGCCCGTCTCGTCGGAGAGCCTCGTCACCACGATCCGCGGCTCGTCGAAATCGCGGTTGGGGTGGTTGTTCGTCATGACCACGGTGGCTTCCAGCGTTTGCGTCGCGGCGTGCCACGTGCCGGGTCCATAGAGAGACACGTAGTTGAACGGAACGTTGGTCACGCTGGGCCCGGTGGGCGAGGTCGCCTTCGTGCCGATACCGGGCGCTTCCGCCTCGACGGGCTCGAAGAGCAGCGGCTCCGGCGACGACGGATCCACCGTCACCTTGAAGCGCGCGACCGTTTCGGATTCCGCGTCGATGTCCGGCGCTGCCCCTCCGCCTTTGTTGTCGCCACCGCGCTGCGGCGCGCCGCTCGCGGACTGAGCGCCCGAGGACTGTGTAGTAGGATTGTCTGGCTCCACTGAGCAAGCTGCAAAGAAAGAGGCGCAAGCCAGCACGCTGCCGAAGGCGCGTGCAACTCTCGGGAGGGTCATGTCGGCGAGTGTATCCCAAAGGCCATTCGGCTCGATGTGACGAGTTGCAGATTCCGCGTTTGTCGCGTCGTTGATACGAGTCGTTCGTTTGGCTCCCTCTGCGGCTGTTTCCCTGGTGTTTCTCGGCCCTTCGACGCGGCGCGTTACGTCATCGCTCGCGCATTGCTGAAGTGAAAGACTGTCCTCTGTAAGTGTCCTTGACTGCGTAGTCACGAATCGAGATTTCGTGTCATACCGGAATCGGACACCAGGTTCCTTTCAAACATGAAAGCAGCCCCCCGCGGGTGAACTTTCCGTTCTTTACAAACGACCCCCAACCCTGACTACCCGGTCATGGTCACCGCCACGATCGGGCAGCGGGCCATCTCCCGCGGAATGGCGGGGACGGCCCAACGCCGGCCTCGAACGCCCCCCTCGTCGGGACTCGAGCGAGGCGCCTTCGGATTCTGGGGCACTCCGCGGGGCCCCTACGCCTCGTGCTACAGCGCCTCCATCCCATGACGTGCAGCGCACGGAGACATTCATGACGGAGGTTTCGGAGCGCGACGTCGTGGTCCACAACCTCGCGCTCGAAGGCGCGCTGCGAGAAATGTTGACGTGCCTCGAAGCACGCGGCGTGCCCGCACTCGTGCTCAAGGGAGTTCCTCTCCTCCGACGCTTGCCCCGCGGCCTACGCACACGCCTGGCAATCGACAACGACCTCTTGGTGCGACGCGCCGACGTGCTCACGGCGTATCGAGCGTTGCTCGACCTCGGTTACCTGCCTCACCCGCACTTGCGCATCGAGTCTCAGCTCGAAGCGAGCTCCGAGTACGCGCTGTTCCACCCGAGCGGGGCGATCGTCGATCTTCATTGGAATGCGTTTCCGCCGCACTTGTTCTTCGTACCCGAAGAGATCCAGTGGTCTCGCTCGACGGTGATCGAGGTGGGCGGAACACGGGCGCGGGTCTTCGACGCGCCGCTCACGCTCTTGCACCTCGCGGCGCACTTCGTCCAACACGGGCTGTCGGAGACGCGCATTTTGAAGGAGCTGTCGTCCCTGTGGGAGCTGTGGCAGCACGAGCTGGACGCGCGTGAGCTCGCGGAAGTAGCGCGGGCCACCGGAACGCTCTCTGCGCTCGCTTACTGCGCCCGCGCGGCGCGCGAGCTCGGCTGGCTCCAAGCGAAAGTCCCCGAAGAGCTCACCCAAGACCGCCGCGCCGCCCTCCTCGAGCGCTGGGTGCCCCCGAGCTCGCTCGAGGCCCCCCGGCCCAGCAGCGACTACGTACGCGCCGTTCAGTCCTTGTTGCTCGCCGATCCACGCTGCCTGCCGACGTGGCTCAGGAGACACTTCACGCCTCCGCTCGACAACCTCGCGGCCGTCTACGACGAGCCAGCGTCTGCGACGCTGCGCGTGCGTTACTTCACGCGCCTGTTTCGCCCGCTCGCCAAGCGCTTCGGACGCCTGCGTTGATGAGGTACTTTTCAGCGCTCCGAGAGCGTGCTTTCACCAAACGCTCAGATCTGCGGTGAGGCCATAGTGCGCTCCGCCCAGACGCTCGAGATCCGCCGGCACCAAGCGGTACCCCGCCCGCGCCGTCACGAACAGGTTCGGGCTCGAATAGAAGTGAAGGGCCAGGTAGGGCGTGCTCTGAAAGCGCGCGCCGAGCTCGTCGTGCGAAAGTCCCCCGATGTCCGCACCATAGGCGGGAACGAGCCAGCTTCGTTGCGGGTTACGCTCGAGCGAGAGCGAAAAACCAAGCGCATACGCGAACAAGATGGGAACGTCGGCCTTCGTCGATTCGAGCAGCTCCACGTTGACGTAAATGCGCCCGTGGCTCGGTCCGCGATTTTCGTTCTCGTGGATCCAGGCGCCCATCAAGATTTCGAGCGAAGCGCCATGTAAGGCGCCCACCGCGTCCCGGCCGCGCGGCACGTAGACGGAATAGCCTGCGCCGGGAAGAAAAAAGGACTTCCACTCTTCGTCGTGAAAAACCGCCGAGCGCGGCTCCACGCGTAGGCGCACTTCCTCCGTCGTCTCCAGCTCGCCGTCGCTCGCGGTAATGTGGAGCACGCGCTCCCCCACGTCCGACTCGCGTGGGGTCCACGTCAAGACGCCCGTTTCAGCATCCAGCGTGGCTCCGTCCGGCACGCCCTGTCCCCGAACCTTCAATGGGTCTCCATTGGGATCCGTCGGCCCGAACGACACGACGCCCGTTTCCCCCGCATAGAACACGTGTTTGGGGTGCGCGAGCTCGGGCGGGTGGTTCTCCACGACACGCAGCGTCACGAGCCGAGAGGCTTCTCGAACTCCGTCGGAAGCGACGAAACGCACGAGGTGGTCACCGCGCTGTGACGCCGTGGGCGTCCAGGTGAGCGTGCGCAGCGAGGCAGAAAACTCGGCACCCGGAGGCGCGCCGAGGAGCGTCACCGAAAGGGGCATGCCCTCGGGATCGAGCACGTCGAACGTCAAGCTCGCTCGACGGCCGATCACCACGTCGACTTCGGGTCGATTGTAGCGTTCCGGCAAAATCCGCTGGATGACAGGAGGCAGGTTTTTGTCTGCCTCCGCGCCGCCCGAAGCGTACGCAGACGCCGCCCGCTGAGACGCGTTTTCTGTCGCGGGCGCAGGCTCCTGCAGGGGCTCCGCTTCTGGATCGGGCTGCGGAAACTCCGCTCGCGCGGCGGTCGAGAGGAGCAGGACCGAACCCAGAAGACCCTGACCGAAGAGGTGAGCGCGGAGGAGATACATGCGAGGCCCGGTATGCCACTACGGGTCCACGTCGCGCCAGCTCCCTCGCCGACCCGCGGCGCTCGGCTCGCACACGGAAAAAGGGCGGCGAGGTCCATCGAAGACCGTCTCCGCCCCTTTTGTCCCGTAGAGCCTCAACGAACGGTGATTTTACCGCACTGATGGGGCTCGAAGAGGCCGCACGTGTAGCTGTCCGGGCAAGGCCCGCAGTCCACTACGCCCTCGCAGCCATCGCCGATCATGCCGCACTGGGCTCCCGCGCCTGCGCAAGTGAGCTTGGTGCACGGCGGTGGACGACCGCACTGGTTGGGTGCGGCGATACCACAGAGCTGACCCACCGGACACGGCCCACAGTCGACCTGCCCACCGCAGCCGTCACCGATTTTTCCGCACTCCGCGCCGGACGCCGCGCACGTCCCAGGCACGCACTCGGGGCCCTTGTCGCACTGGTTGGGTGATACGGCCCCACAGACGAGCCCTTTCGGGCAGGGGCCGCATTGAACGATGCCGCCGCAGCCGTCACCGATCATCCCGCACTCCGCGCCGGCATCGCCGCACGTGCGCGGCTCGCAGCCTGCGCATTGGTTCGGCTTGCCGCCGATGCCGCAGGCTTGGCCGCCTGGGCACGGACCGCAGTCCACCGAGCCGCCGCAGCCGTCCCCGATCTTGCCGCACTCCGCGCCGACCTCGTCGCACGTGAGCGGCACGCATTGGGGAATGCCACACACATTGGGCTTGCCTCCGCCGCCGCACGCTTCGGGAAGCTCGCACTCACCGCAACGCACCGTGCCGTCACAGCCGTCGCTGATGTACCCGCAATCGAGCCCTGCGGGGCAGGCCGTGAGCGGCGCGCACACGCCCGGCACACAAGCTCCCTGCGCGCAGGTCAAGCCGCCCGCGCAATCGAGGCATGCGTGAACGCCCCCGCAGCCGTCGGACACGAAGCCGCACTTTCCGGAGCAAGCCGTCGCCCGATCCAGCAGCTCGCAGCTCGGGCAGGGGCCGCAGTCGAGCAAGCCGCCGCAGCCGTCCGCGATCACGCCGCAACTCACGCCCTCGGCGTCGCACGTCGTCGCCACGCAGCTGGGCACGACGCACTGACCGGACAGGCAAGCGAGGCCCGCCCCACACGAGCATTCGTTGAAGCCACCACACCCGTTCGGCTGGGGGCCGCAGCTGCCCGGCTCGCAAGCAACGGCGTTGCACTCCGGGGCCGTCGGCTCGTCGCCCACGCATGCACCGAGATCGAACAACATGTAGAGGAGTGCCTTCTCCTGCGCGGTAAAGGCTCCAGCGCAGTGCTCGGGGAAGGCGGTCCTGCTGAAATCGTTCGTGGCGGTGCCCGCCGCGGCCACGTGGAATCCGCTGTACGTGACGCGCCCGCACGCAGCCTCGTCTGGCGCGCCGTACGGCGTGTTGAACGAGTACTGTTGCACGGCGCTCGTCCACCCGATGGGCCGAAACACGAGCTCCTCCGAGAAGGCGTTCACGCTCGAAACCGAGTCGCGTGGCTGATTGATCTCGAACTCGTAGCGTCCTCCGACGAGCGTGGCTGCGCTCTCGTTCACGAGCCACGCGGCAAAGATCTGCAGCTTGCTCGTGATGGTGTTCGGCCGACCGAGGGAAACGACGCCCGTACCGGTGTGGAAGGTGCTGCCGTCGTCGAAGCAGTTCTGGAAGTTCGCGGACGAGGCGAGGCCGGTGTCGTCTGTGGTCGCCGCGCTGTAGGGAGCGTCGCCGTTGTTGCAGATCCAGTGGGCGCTGTAGTGGCTGGCGAACATGCGTCCGCCGCGGTTCACGTACTGCCGCACGCTCGGGTCGTCTTCGTCGTGGTGCACCCAGTCGTAGCCTTCACAATCGAAGACGACCATGTCGTACTCGTTGATGCGGCTCCGATAGAGGCTAGCTTCGTCGATCGCCTGCATGTAGGCGGCGCGGTCGCTCTCCGCGCTCCCTCCGCAGTAGGTGGCGCGACACGAGGCCGTGGTGCAGGCATTGCAGCTGAGCGAGGTGCGATCGGGGAACGCGCCGTTGCTGCGGTACAGGTGAATGCGACCATCGAGCTGAGGCCGCGAGAACTCGCTGTGGCTGACGCCCATCTTCTCGAAGAGGCACTCCATGGCGTCCACTTCACCGGTGGAGACCGCGATACGCGGGACGTTCACGCCCAAGCCGTCGTCCCGGTTGCGCGGCAGGCGCGTGGGGTTACTCGGAAGCGCGGTGGGCAGCGTCGTCGTCCTGCAGGCCGCCGATTCGGGCAGCGTGTAGTGCTCCGCCCGGCGGAACTTGCCCGCCTTCACCGCGATGATGAACTCACTGCCCACCGGGATATTCCCCTCGAGCAGGTAGGCACCGGTCGCGTCCGTCACGGCGCTGGCGAGGACGGGGCCGAGGTCCAGATCGCTGCAGCGGTCGCAACTCTCGCCGTTGCCCACGACACCCGAGAGGATGTCTGGAAGATCGGTCACTTCGTTTCGACGCAAGATGTAGACGAAGGCATTGGGCACCCCCACCTGATTGCCGACGTCGTCGTCGCTGCGCCCCGGGGCGATGACTCTCCCTTGAAGGCGAGTCCGCTGCGGTTGCCCATCGCAGCGTGGCACCGCCGCGCACAGGGGGCACCGACTCGGATCGTCCAAGCTGACGCACTCCGTCGGTCCCGTAATGCCGCCCATGCACGTCTGCACGGGGTTGCAGTGGCGCCCTTCGTCGGCGCAGTCGAAGACGTTCCCGCAATCGTCGATGGCTTGGCCGCACTCCCACCCGAGCGCCTCGCAGCTCAGCGCCGGCACACAGTCGGAGTTGTTCGGCGCGTCGCACTGGTACGCTCGCTCGATGCCGCAGAACTCGCCGTCGGCGCAGACGCCGCAGTCGATGCGGTTCGAAGCCGCGGTGCCGCAGCCGTCGTAGACCACGCCGCACTCCTTGCCCGCGCACGCCGCCTCCCGCGCCGCTGGCACGCACAGGGGGGGCGGTACGGGGTCACACGTGAAGCCCACGAGCACCCCGCACTGCTCTCCCGAAGCGCACGCGCCGCAGTCGTACGTCGCTCCGCAGCCGTCGCCGACCACGCCGCACTCCTTGCCTTCGCACGCCTCGGCTCGGGTCGAGGGTTCGCAAATCGGCGCGCAGGCGCCGGACCTGCAGATTTCGTCCTCAGCGCAGCTGCCGCAGACGAAGCTCCCGTCACAGCCGTCGCTGACCGCTCCACATTCACGCAGCGCGCACGCCGACTCACGCGGGAGGGGGGCGCACGTGGCGGCAGCCGAACCGCATTGGTTCGACACGCCCGACCCACCGCAGGCTTGCCCCCCGGGGCAAGGAAAGACGAGCGAACAATCGATGACGCCGCCGTCCACCTCTGCGCCGCACCCGTTCGAAACGATCCCGCATTTTCCGGCGCAAGCCACGTCGGGGCTCGCCGGAGTGCAGCTCGGCAAATCGGCACCGCACTTTTGAGGACCTCCGAGGCCGCAGTACGTTCCGGAGGCGCACCCGCCGGTTTCTTGGGTGCAGTCCAGCGTGCCGCCGCAGCCGTTGCCGATGATGCCGCAGTCCGCGCCCACGGAGGCGCAGCTCTCGATTTTCCCCGGGCAGCTCTGGGGGTCGCCCGTCAACGCTCGCGAGCATTGGAAGGGAGCCTCGACACCACACGCTTCGCCGCTCTTGCACGTTCCGCAGTCGTACGTCCCGCCGCAGCCGTCACCTTCGACGCCGCAGCCCTTGCCCGCACAGGCCTCGGCCCGAGTCAGCGGTCGACACAAGGCACTCGGATTGGTGCAAACGTTCGCAGTGACGATACCGCAGAGCTCTCCTTTGCCGCATTGGCCGCACTCGAGGAGCTCGCCGCAGCCGTCCGCAATGACGCCACAGTCCTTGCCCATCTCTTCGCACGTGGTCGCCCGACAATCTCGCGATGCCCCTGTCCCACCACTCCCTGACGGAATGTGAATCGGCTCGATCTTGACTGGCGACCCGCCCGTCCCCGGGCCCGCTGGGTCTTTGGCTACTTCCGCAGGAGTTCCGCACGCGGCAGCGAACGCTACCGAGATGAACGCCATCACCAATCGCTTCATGCTCTCCGTCTCCGTGAGCGGTGATCACCGCTGTGGGCGAGAACGGGAGCGCGCGAGCTAGCCGAAGCAGGATCGTCTCAATCGGGTCACCAGAACGAACCAAGCCGACTTCGGGACGCCGTAGCTTGCTCCAGAACTTGCTATAGGTCCGGCCGTGTCCGAGCTGTTCGCTGCCGTGTGTTCCATTGCCGCCACCAAGCGCCGCAGGTTCATGTGGGCGGCTTGGTGGACCGCAGCTCCCACGCGGCACCCCTTCAGAAAGCCAGACGCGGCCCAAGGGGGCGCCCGCACGCGCGAGGAGGCGCTTCTCCAGGCGGAGCGGGCCGCCGGACGCCCCCTCGTCGAAATCGACCCGCGGTGGGCGTTCGCTCACGCTCGAGTACTACGCGGCGAGCCACCCTGGCCGTCGCGTTCGGGCGCAGAGGAGCCGCACCCGGGACTTCCACGGACCGCGATCGAGCAAGAGGTCGCTCCGAACGGAAGCATCTGGCAACGACTGGGCGTCTCACCGAAGGCAACCGTCCTCGAAATCAAAGCGGCCTATCGAAAGGCAGCGCTCCTCGTCCATCCCGATCGCGGCGGAAGCGACGACGCCTTCCGGGATTTACATCGCGCCTACGAGGCCGCCCTCACGCGTCGAAGTCGAGAAGCGAAACGCCCCAAGCGGCGCTGATCGGGGACCTCACGCGGTCCCTGCTTGTGCGACATATCCCACCCAAAAGCGCCGCTCGGTCTCCCGCTGAAGACGGCGACCCGGAAATCGTGCCGTAATCGTCTCGAGGTGCTCACATCGAGACGAGCCCCTCACGCGGTCCTTTCACTTCGCGAGGTAGTCGATGCACAGGGAGCTGCTCGTCGTGGTGTTGTGTGGAGCGGGTATGCTCACGGCGTGCTCGGCAGCGAATGGCACGGGCGACGACGACTCAAACGGAAGTGACGGCTCGAGTGGCGGCGCCACGACGAGCGGCGGCGTCACCTCGGCCGCGGGAGGCACGACGACCGGCGGAACCGGTACGACCTCTGGTGGCGCTGCAGGCGGAGGCGCAACGACCGGCGGCGCGGCCAGCGGTGGAATGGCCTCCGGAGGCGTCGCGAGCGGGGGCCTCACCGGGACGGGCGGGGACGACGCCACGGGAGCGACCGGTGGAGTCCTTGCCAGCGGCGGCACCGATACGGGAGGCGCGGGTGGAGCAAGCAGCAGCGGTGGCGGCAACACGGGCAGCGGCAGCACCGGCGGCGGCTCTGCAAGCGACGACGTCCCCACCACGTCTGCTTGTTCGGAGTATTCGGACTGGGACGAAACGTGGCGAGCCCGTGAAACGGACATTCTCCAACTGACGAACGAAGCGCGCCTCGCCGGCACCGATTGCAATGACCCCCAGAACCCCGTCGAGCCGCTCGTCATGGACCCCGTGCTGCGTTGCGCTGCGCGTCTGCACGCGCTCGACATGGCAGAACGCGGATACTTCAGCCACGGCACCTGGGACGACGGCCGCCCCGAGTGTACGGCTTCCAATCAGTGCTCGCAGGGCCAAACCTGCAGCGCTCGCCTCAGCGGCAGCTCACCGGCGCGCTGTTTGGATGGTCCGAGCGTCCGCCTGAGCGCCGTGGGTTACACGGGGCGGGGTTGGGGCGAAAACATCGCCGCCGGCAACTCGGGCGCCTCCGGCACCATGAATCAGTGGCTCGGCAGCAACGGCCACTGCACCAACATCATGTCGAGCGGCTTCTCGAAAATCGGCGTGGGTTACGCGGCGGGCGGTCCCTACGGCCACGTCTGGGTGCAAGTGTTCGGCAATTAGCCCGCGAGGGCCGAAAGCCCCATCGGGCGAGAGCCCCGCAGAAGACGCGGGGCGGCAGGAAGTTTGCTATGCGTCGCCCATGGGCAGCTGCAAAAAGCGTCCGGGACGGGGCGACCCCTTACCCGTGGAGCCAACGGACGACGAGGGCAATCCAATCTGGGCCGGACCGAGCCGCAGTCAGGTGCGGCGCGAGGCGAGCGCGGTGTCGGACCTCGCGCTTCATCTGGTCAAGTTGCCGAAGCCGCGTCTTGCCGCGCTCGGGCTCGACGAGGATTTGGAGAGCGCGGTCGAGCTGTGCGCCCGGTTGAGCAAAGGAGCGCGCGCGCGCCAGCTGCGCCTCGTCGCCAAGCTCCTGCGCGCGCTGCCCCCCGAAGAGCTCTCACAGCTCGCCGGGCGTGCAGAGGCGTCTCCGCTCCCCGTGCGGCCGCGCGCCCCCGAAGAGTCATGAATCCTCTCTTTTCGAAGCTGCCCACCACCATCTTCGAAACCATGTCCGCGCTCGCTCGTGAGCACGACGCCATCAACCTGGGCCAAGGCTTCCCCGAGCTCGATGGCGCCCTCGACGTGAGACAAGTCGCAGCGCGCGCGCTCGTCGAACGCTCCAATCAGTACGCGCCCCTGCTGGGACTGCCCGAGCTCCGAGAAGCCGTAGCGGAGCACTACGGACGCTTGCAAGGCGTCACCCTCGACTGGCGAACGGAGGTCGCCGTCACCTCGGGCGCCACCGAAGCGCTCGCGGCGGCGCTTCTGTCGCTCATCGCGCCCGGAGACGAGGTCGTCCTCTTGGAGCCCCTCTACGACGCGTACTTGCCGCTCGTGTTGCGCGCGGGCGGAGTGCCTCGCTTCGCCCGGCTCAACGCACCGGACTTTCGCATCACCGAGAGCGAGCTCTCGCGCGTGTTTTCTCCGAAAACTCGCCTGGTCGTCCTCAACACGCCAGCGAATCCCAGCGCGCGCCTCCACTCCGCGGAAGAGCTCGAGCTCCTGGCGGACTTCTGTTTGCGCTACGACGTCATCGCAGTTTCCGACGAAGTTTGGGAGCACGTCGTGCTCGATGGACGCCAACATCAAAGTCTCTTGGCTTTGCCGCGCATGCGAGATCGCACCGTGAAGGTGGGCTCGGCCGGAAAAATGTTCGCCCTCACGGGCTGGAAGGTCGGCTTCGTGTGCGCCGACGCGCGCCTCACTCAGGTGGTGGGCAAGGCGCACCAGTTTCTCACCTTCGCCACACCTCCGAACCTGCAGCACGCCGTGGCGTACGGCCTCGGAAAGCCGGTCGACGAGCTTCGGGAAATGCGTCGCGAGCTCACCCGCTCCCGCGATCGATTGAGCAGCGGCCTCCACGATGCGGGCTACGCGACCTTGCCGAGCGAGGCCACCTACTTTCTCAACGTGGATCTCGCGGCGTCCGGTCTGAACGTCGACGACGAAGTGTTTTGTCGTCGCGCCGTCGCGGAGGCTGGCGTCGCCGCCATTCCGCTGTCCGCCTTCTATTCGGAGGCGCCAGTGCGACACCTGGTGCGCCTTTGCTTCGCCAAGACGGACGCCACCTTGGACGCCGGCATCGCTCGTTTGGCCGAGGCGCGGCGCCTGTTCGTTTAGGACAGCGCGCGGGCCGCGCTCCGCGGCGCCCCGAACGACGCTGCCAGTTCCGAGCTCGAGGCGCGGAAACGGGCGCCGCCGACGTGGTTTCGGCCCACGCCCGCTGCACGGAGGCGCCCGCCGGAACCAGAAAGGCCGCCAAAGGCGGCCGAACCGCGCTGTTCGGCGCCGAGCGGCAAGCGGCGGCCGTGCATGCTATCGGTCGACCCCCCCAATGACCTTGGACCCCGAAAAACTCCTCGAATGCTTGAGTGTGCTGGAAGAGCTGGTCGACGACCCGAGCAGCCTGGTGCACATCGACTTGGACGCGCGCAACCGTTTGCTCGCAGCGGCGGGACGGATTTCTCGACCAAGCCGGGATCAGCAGCGTTTGCTCGCCCGTGAATGGCGCAAGCACTCGCGGGGCCGTGCGCGCGCCGAGGACGAAAACACGTTGGCGCTGGCCGGGATCCGCAAGAAGCGCCTCGAGCCCGTCTTCGTCACGCCAAAAGCTCCGGCTCTCGGCGGCGGGTCCATCGCGCTGCTCCCCGCGCCAGCGCCGAGCCCGGATTCGCTCGAAACGCTCGAGAACGTGCCCGCGCGCCCCAGCTCAGAAGTCCCCAGCTCGGAAAGCCACGACTCGACGTCGGAGAACGAAACCTCCGAGGCTACGACCGTGGGCGAGCTGAACAACCCACGCGCCTGCTACCAGTGCAAAAAGCCGTACACGAGCGTGCACTTCTTTTACGACCGCATGTGCTCCGCCTGCGGCGACTTGAACTACGGAAAGCGCAGCCAAACCGCCGATCTTCGCGGCAGGGTCGCGTACATTTCCGGCGCACGCGTCAAAATTGGGTACCAAGCCGCCATTTTACTGCTTCGCGCCGGGGCGAAAGTCATCGTCAGCACACGCTTTCCGCGTGACGCAGCGGAGCGCTACGCGCGCGAGCCAGATTTCGCCGAGTGGGGCCATCGCCTGTCCGTCTACGGCCTGGATTTGCGGCACACGCCCAGCGTGGAGGCCTTCGCGCGTCACCTGAACGAGACGGAAGAAACGC
>JAEYVE010000100.1 GCA_023432025.1 Pseudomonadota bacterium | reverse complement strand
TTGCCCGCTCGTCTTCGGGTAACCGACGAGGCCGAGGTCCGTCAGAATTTCACGCGCGGTGAGCGCGAGCCGCACGCCGTCTTGGAAGGGGCGCGCTCCAATGTCGAAATCCACCGTGAGAAAGTCGCAGGCGGTCGGCGTGGTTTCGCGGCTCGCCAGCACGTGAAGGGGGATGCAGCCGAGGTTCGCGACGTGAACCAGCGCGTCTGCGTCGTCGAGCAAGAACACGCTCTTACCCTCGCCCCGCGCTTCCTGCTTGTCCTCGTCGTACAGCTCGAGCGTGCGAATCCACGCGGGTGTGCCCTGCGGAGCGCGCCACTGATAGAAGCTCTTGCCCGAAATGCCGTCCGGGTAACGCACCAGCACCACCGGACGCCCGTGCAAGAACGGCAACATGAAGGGCGCGACGCGCGCGTAGTAGTCGCACAAATCACCCTTGGTGAAGCGCTCGTCGGGCCAGAACACCTTGGTTCGATTGGTGACGGTCACTCGCGGCTTGGGTGGGCGGCCGCCGCTCCGCGCGCGCGAGGAGGGCGCGTTTTGCGTATCCGTTCGCGTCGTCTCGTCGCCGAGCGCGTCTTCGTCGTCACCTCCGCGCTCGAGCTCGAGCTCGAGCGTCTGCTCGGGGGGCGCGGCGGTGCACTCTTCGGGGCGCACGTCGTCGCGGACGCCGAGGAACACGGGCGCGCGCAGGCGCCCCTCGTCCGTGAAGCCCATGGACTGCACACGCACCACGAGCTCGGGTCGCACGAAGCGGGCACCCTTCAGGTCCTCGGGCAGCGGACCCGTGCACGGCCATTCGGGGACGACGAGCGGAGCCAGACGCGCCTCCAGGAGCTCGTGCGTTTCGCGAGCGATTCCGCTGCCGACGCGGCCGCGAAAGTACGGACGTCCGTCGACGAGGCTCGCGACGCACAGCGACCCGACGCCGCTCTGTTTGCCCTTGGGCGGCAAGAAAGCGACGACGACGAAGTCGTCGTCGCGCTCGCATTTGATTTTCACCCAATCGCTCGAGCGCTTCGGGCCCGGCCGATAGAGCGAGCTCGCGCGCTTGGCGACGACCCCTTCCAACCTTTGGCCTCTGCACAGGTCGAACAACGCTTGCCCCGCGCCGGGAATGTGGTCGAGCGCTCGCACGAGGCCCTTGCCTTTGAGCACCTTCATCAAGAGCGCCTTGCGCTCGAGGAGCGGTACGTCGAGAAGGGTGGCGCCGTCGACCTCGAGTAGATCGAAGGCGAGGTACACGACGGGCACCTTGGCCTCCGCGGCCGCCACGTCGCGCGGGCGCACGGCATGAATGCGCGGACCGAGACGCTGGAAGCTCGGGCGTCCCTCGTCGTCGAAGGCGACGATTTCTCCGTCCAGCACCACGTTGTCCACGGCGAGCGAGCGCACGGCGCGCACCACCTCCGGGTAGCTGGTCGTGGCCGAGCGACCCGTGCGGTAGCGCAGCGACACTTCGCTCCCGCGCTTGTCCGCGATGATGCGCACGCCGTCCAACTTCAGCTCGTACACGCAAGCTGGGTCGTCGAGGCGCGCGCCTTCGAGGGCGCACGTCATGGGCACGAAACGCTTGGTGTCGAGCGGCGCGTCCCTTCGTCCCAAAGAGGTCGCTTCGGCCGCGATGCGCGCGCCGATGGCCGTTCGCTCTCGCAGCTCGTCCACCGTGAGCCCGCTGAGGACGCTCTCGGGCGCCTCGCTCTGCAAGTCGGACCCCTCGCGGCTGAAGGCGTCCTTCTTTTTGAAGAGCAGCCACTCGTGCTTGGGCGCGTGTCCGGGCTCGGCGCGCCTCGAGCCCGTCTCGACGAGCGCGAAGCGTCCACGCAGCTTGAAGCCGCTCAGTACGAAATCGATCTTGCCCCGGGCGATTCCTTCCTCCGCGGTGCCGTCCAGGTACGTCACGCGTCCGAGATCCCACACGATCATGGAGCCTGCGCCGTAGTTGCCTTCGGGAATGACGTCTTCGAAGTCGAGGTACTCGAGCGGGTGGTCCTCCGTGTTCACGGCGAGGCGCTTGTCCGCCGGATCCAAGCTGGGGCCGCGCGGCACGGCGAAGCTCTTCAGCGCGTTGCCGACTTGCAAGCGCACGTCCCAGTGCATGCGCGAGGCCGCGTGCTGATGAACCACGTAGCGACCGGTGAGGGTCTTGCCGTTGCTGACAGGGCGTTCAGCGGTGAACGGCTCGTTGGTGCGACCCGGGTGGCGCTTGGTTCGATAAGCGTCCAGATCGCGCCGTTTGTTGGCGCCTTCTTCAGCCGAACTTTTCGTCACTCGGACCTCCACGCGGCATAATGGGGAAACGATGTCCGCGCGCGCTATTTCGACCGGGACCATTTCGTTTGGGCTCGTGTCGATTCCGGTCAAGCTCTACACGGCTGCTTCGTCCGAGCAAGTCCGCTTCAACATGCTGCACGACAAGTGCGGCGGGCGGCTCAAGATGCAGTACTACTGCCCCGTCGACGACGAGGTGGTGGACCGCAAGAGCACGGTCAAGGGCTACGAGCACGCGCGCGGCCAGTACGTCACGTTCACCGACGAAGAGCTCAAGGCTCTCGAGGCGGAAAAAAGCAACAGCATCGAGATCGTGGAGTTCGTTCCGCTCGCGCAGATCGACCTCGTTCAGGTCGAGCACTCCTATTACCTGGGCCCCGACAAGGGCGGCGACAAGGCCTATTCGCTGCTCAGCCAGTCCATGGAGCAGTCGGGGCGGGTCGCCGTCGGGCGCTGGGCGGCTCGCGGCAAGGAGCAGCTCATCGTGATTCGCCCCTACAAAAAGGGCCTGCTCTTTCACCAGCTGTTTTACGCGGACGAGGTGCGCGAGTTCGACGAAATCGACACGGGGGCCACGTTCAAATTCAGCGACGTAGAGCGAGACCTCGCCCAGAAGCTCATCGAGCAGCTTTCCAAGGACGAGTTCGAGTCGGACAAGTACCACGACTCGTTCCGTGAGCGCGTGCTGGAGGCGGTGGAGCAGAAGGCGGAGGGGCAGGAAGTCACGGTCGCGCCGGAGGCCCCGAAGGCGCAAATCATCGATCTGTTCGAGGCGCTCAAGCAGAGCCTCGCCCAGAAGGGCGGCGAGGACGCCGTGCTGAAGCCACCGAAGAAGGCGCCCAAGGCGGAGTCCGCCGCGCCCAAGCGGCGTCGCGGCAAGCACCAGACGGGTTGAGCGCCCACGAAGCGCGCAGGCGGCCCCTTGTGGCAATCTGCCTCATCGGCGAAGGTTCCCGGCGCTCCGTGGCGCCTCTCCGGCCCTCGTTGCCGCTTCGCACCCAGACGCGAGCACGATGAAGCTCATCATTCAAATCCCCTGCTTCAACGAAGAGGCGTCGCTGCCCGTCACGCTGGCCGATCTCCCCAAGCAGATCGACGGTATCGACGAGATCGAAATTCTCGTGATCGACGACGGCAGCAGCGATCGCACCGTGGAGGTGGCGCGCGGGCACGGCGTGCATCACGTGGTGGGCTTCGCCAGCAACAAGGGGCTCGCGCGCGCCTTCATGCTCGGCATTCAGTCGAGCCTAGCGCGCGGCGCGGACATCATCGTCAACACGGACGCGGACAACCAGTACGTGGGCGCCGACATCCCCCAGCTCGTCGCGCCGATTTTGGTGGGCAAAGCGGACATCGTGATCGGCGCGCGCCCCATCGGCACCATCGAGCACTTCTCGCTCGCCAAAAAGCTGCTGCAGAAGGCGGGCAGCGCCGTGGTGAAGCTGGTCAGCGGGACCACCGTCTTGGACGCACCGAGCGGCTTTCGCGCGTTCTCCAGGGACGCGGCGCTGAGCCTGAACGTGTTCAGCAAGTACACCTACACGCTGGAAACGATCATCGCGGCGGGACAAAAGAACTTCAACGTCGTCTCGGTGCCCATCCGCGTGAACCGGGATTTGCGCCCTTCTCGGCTCGTGCGAAGCGTCCCGGCGTACGTGCGGAAGTCCATGATCACCATCGTGCGGATGTTCGTGGTCTACCGCCCGTTTCGCTTCTTCATGGTGATTGGCGCGGTCATTTTTGCCGCGGGCACCGCCATCGCTGCGCGGTTTTTGTACTACTACTTCGTGCTCCAGCAGGGCTCGGGGAAAGTTCAATCTCTCCTCTTGGCCGCCGTGCTCTTGATGATGGGCTTCCACACGATGCTGCTGGCGTTCGTCACGGATTTGCTCAGCGTGAACCGGCGCCTCCTGGAAGAGCTGCAGGCCTACCACCGCGAGCGCGCTATCCGCGAAGGTGGCGCGTGGCTCGGCGCGGCTGGCCCCACACGCGAGCTGCCGTCAAGCGGCGCGGAACCGCCGTTCGCCGTCGATCAGTTGGCGTCTTCCTCGACGCCGCCGCGCGCGTGACGCCCGAAGCTGCGGAGTCGCGGCGCTCTCGCGCAGCTCGGCCCCGTCGCGCTCTGCGGCTACTCGAGCATGCGGCGCTTGGCCTCGCTCACCGCTGCGTGCGACAGAAAACGCTGCAGGGCGGAGCGCTGAGCTTCGTCCAGGGGCCTCGTCGCGTAGTCCGGGTACGGAATTTCGATGCGGCCCGCGTACAAACAGTCCACGGCGCGATCGAAGCGTTTGACGCGTGGAGCCAGATCACCCGAGCGCGCGCTGTCTTCCGCTAGGTTGTCGACGACGTCGTCGAGTTGATCACACCAACCGGCGGTCTTGGGCAGCTCGACCGGCGGCGCGGGCTGACAGCACGAGCGGCGCACGATGGCGGACGCCAAGAGCTCGTACCAGCCCAGAGGACGTCGGTTGCGCTCCGCACGCACGACGTCCACGTTCGCTCCCTTGCCCACAGTCTTGGGCGCCGCTGCGCTCGGTGCGTCGGGGGCGCCGTCGCGAGCGTCGTTCTTGGCTTCGGCGAGCTCGTGCAGTTGACGCCCCACGGAATAAAGCGGTCCGTCTTGGCAGACGAAGGCAAAGTCGGCGTCGGCGGTGAACTGATCGTCTTCGAAGAACGAGCGCACGCACGCGTCGAGCTTTTCTTCTTTGGTGCGCTTTCGGGCCGTCGGGGTCGCCTTGTGTGCGGACGCGGCCGGCTCCGCGACGACGGTGGCTTGCGGCTCTGCGGCTTTGCCACGCGTGAGCTCGGCTCCCGGCCCGAGCACGAAATAGTAAGCAGCGAAGGCCAGGCCGGCGACCGCCGCGACGAGCGGCCAACGCACGCCCTTTTTCTGGAAGGGATGATGGGCCGGCGGCGTCAGGCTGATGGGACGCGATACGCGCGGCTCGCTCGGGCGCGCCACTTCGGGCGCAGAAGGAAGCGCCGAGTCCACGGGGCCGCGCAGCGGCGCGGCCGCGCGTGGCGGCGCGGCTTCGGGTGGCGGCGGGGTCTCGCGCGCCGGGGGCTCGCGCAGCGCATCGAGGTCGGGGGTTTCCGCGGCCGCCGTGTCGAAGACGACTCCACTCAGCGTCGGGCTATTCTGCTGCGCGGTGGGGCGCGCGAGGGGACCGCGCGAAAACGGACGCGCTCCCGAGGTAGCCTCTCGGGACGGCAACGGATTCTGAAGCTCGAAAGCGTCGAGCGCGTCGACGAGCTCGGAGAGCGAGCGCAAGCGATGCGCGGGATCGGGCGCCAAGAGCTCGCTCAAGAGGCGCTGAAGGACAGGTTCGTCGACGCCGTAGCGGACGAGCGGAGCGGGTCTTTGTCTCGTGGCGCGCCGCACCGCGTCGGCGGTTGCGCCTGGAAACGGGTAGTGTCCCGTGAGCGCGGCGTACAAGCACACTCCCAGGCTCCACACGTCGTCGGCCGGCGTGGGCTCAGCGCCTGAGAGCACTTCGGGAGACAGCGCGAGACCGAGCGCCGGTGAGCGAAAGAAAGAAAGGACGGGGGCCACCGGATGACCCGGTCCCTGAACGACGATGGCCGCCGGAGAAATGGCGCCGTGCGCTACCTCGGGCTCACTCGCGCGATGAAGGCTCCTGGCAATGCGGAGAACCCAGGCCACGGCGCGCGCGTGGGGCAGCGCCGTTCGATCGCCGAGCAGAAGAGAGAGGGCCTTGCCTCGAACGAGCTCGGACACCACCGCAGCTTCACCTGCGAGGACTCCGGCAGGGCGCTCGTTTTCAGCGACGGTGGTGTGGACCGAAAGGATGGACGCGAGGTGCCGATCCTCGAGGCCCTTCATCTTCTCGAAACACTCGGCCTCCCGCTGGCCGACCAGCCCAACGACGACCTCGCGTCCGCTGCGCATGTCTTCTGCGAGCCAGGCACGGTCGCGGAGGAGTCGCACGAACCGATAGCGCCCCACCAGCGGGGCTCGGGGTTTTGCGCTCCCAGGGTTCGTCGGCGACACCGTCCCGAAGCTAACACCCTTGGCCCTGCAAAGAGAAATCCTCCGAGGGGGACCCGGGAACTTGGCCCACGGTCGGTCTGCGCCGTATCGCCACCAGGGGGTCGTGATCGGCCCTCGGAGGACCCATGCAACACACCGCACCACGTGCCGCCACTCTGGTCGTCATCGAGTTTTCCGCGTCTTGGCCGCGCTGGCTGAAGCCTACGCGGGGCGGAGACATGGCCGTGGTCGCGCAGCACTACGAAGGCCACCCGAGCTCCCTCGTGACCCAGGTGGCAAGTCGGACGACGCGGCTGGAAGCGGTGGGGTGGCACCTGGACTCGATGGTTCTCGTCTCCAGCGGTCGCACGGATCCCGACGCGGTCGCGGCGCGCTCGGTGCTGGCGCGCGGTCTCTTGGCTCGTATGAAGGCCAAAGGCCGCGGCGAGCTGGTGCTGACCGTCGACGAACGCGCCGGAAAGCGCGCGCGTCACAACTTGGAAGGTTTGGCGAGCGCGCTTCAAGCGTCGTGTCGCGGGACGCAAATCAGCTTGTGCGTGCGTGTAGGCGACGAGGCAGAAACGCTCTCGGCTCCGCCGTGGTCGGATGCCGTCGTGGCCCGTGTGGGCTAATGGGACAGCCTTCCTGTTCCGTGTCATAAGGCCGCCGCCGTGGCGCGCCCCGAGAGCCTCAAGAACGAGCCATTCCAGGCGGACACGTCAGGGTCCAAAGCGGGCGCGCGCGCGACTCCCTGGCGCGATTTGGAGTGGCCCGAGCTGCTCGAGGTCGTGGCGCGCCGCGCGGTGAGCGAGCTCGGCAGCCGCCGGTTGCTCGCGCTCGAGCCAGCGGAGGACGAAACGACCGCGCGGTTTCGCGCGGAGCTTTCGGCGGAAGCCCTCGAGCTTGCGCGTGGTGGGGCTCGTCTGCCGGCCTTCGACGTTCAGGACATCACGCGTTCGGTGGAGCGGGTGCGACGTGCCGGCGTCGCGGACGGCGCCGAGCTGTGCGCCGTGCGGCGCGTCCTCGCTGGTGCGCTCGACCTTTCTCGCTACGTAGGCGAGCACGGTGAAGCCGCTCCGAACCTCGCTCGACATTTGTCGATCGCGCCGGGACTCGCCGGTTTACGAGATGAGATTCAGCGCTGCATCGAGGAGGACGGCACAGTGGCCGATCGCGCCTCGGCGGAGCTGTCCCGCGCTCGTCGCCAGGTAACGCAGCTCCGCCAACAGGTACGTGCGCGCCTGGGGGAGCTGATTCACCGCTACCGAGAGGCGCTCCAGGACGCGTACTTCGCCGAGCGTGACGGGCGCTACGTCCTTCCCGTTCGGGCAGATGCGCCCTTTCGGGTGGAGGGCATCGTACTCGGCTCGAGCGCGTCGGGCGCTACTTTGTACGTCGAGCCTCGAGAGCTCGCCGAGCTCGGAAATCGCCTCAAGCTGGCCGAGGCGGCCGCAGAGCACGAAGCGGCTCAGGTCCTCGCTCGTCTGTCCGAGGAGCTCGCGCCCCACGCGGACGCCGTGCTCGGTGCCCTCGAAGCTACGGTGCGGGCGGACGTGCTCCACGCCATCGCCGACTACGCGCAGACCGTCGGCGCACACGTCCTCGCGTGGGGCGAGCGAGGCTCGCTCGAGCTCCAGCGCATGCGGCATCCGTTGCTTTCGGCGCGCGGCATCGCGGTCGTGCCCAACGATCTGCCGCTGGGCGCAGGGCGTGGCCTCGTGCTTTCGGGCCCGAACGCAGGAGGTAAGACCGTGGCGCTCAAGTGCTTGGGCCTTGCGGCGCTCATGCAAGCGAGCGGCCTGCCCATCCCGGCGGAGCCCACGTCACGCGTCGGCTTCTTCGACGCCGTCTATTCGGACATCGGCGACGACCAGTCGCTCGCGCGCTCGCTGTCGACGTTCAGCGGTCACATCGAGCGGGTGCGAGACATCTTGTCGGACGCGGGACCTGGCGTGCTCGTGTTGCTCGACGAGCTGGCGGGCGGCACCGATCCGGAAGAGGGCGCGGCGCTGGCCGTGGCGGTTCTGGAGGAGCTGGTCCGGCGTGGGGCCGCCGTGGCGGTGACGACGCACTACGAGCGCCTGAAAGACTTGGGGCACGAGTCGGACGTCATCGACAACGCCGCCGTGGGTTTCGATTTCGAGCGGCTCGAGCCCACGTTTCGCTTGGAGCTGGGGACGCCCGGTGCGTCGAGCGCACTCGCGGTTGCGCGCCGTCATGGTCTGCCCGAGCGCGTCGTCGAGCGCGCACGCGGTGTGATCCCGGAAATCAGCCAAAGGCGCGAGGCGCTCCTGCACGAGCTGGCCCGACAGCGCATCGAGCTCGAGCGATTGCGCGAAGAAGCCCTGCAGGAAAAGCAGCAGCAAGCAGAGCTACGGCGACGCCTCGAGCAGGAACGCCAGAAGCAGGCCGAGCGCGAGCGGCTCGAGCTCACGCAGGCGGGTCAAGAGCTCGCGCGCGCCATTCGCGACGCTCGCGCAGACGTGCTGCGTGTTCGCAAAGGGCTTCGAGATAGTCGCGCGCTCGGTGAAGTACGGCAGGCCGAGAAGGAAATCGACGAAGCCGCGCGGCTGGTCGCGCTCGGGAGCGAGCTCGAGCAGCGCACGCGCGCGGGCGCCCCAGAGAGGTCGTCTCCCGAGCTGCTTACGGTGGGCGCCCGGGTCCGTCTCGCGGGGCTCGGCACCGTGGCTTCGATCATCGAGGCTCCGTCGCGTGGTCAGGTGCGCGTCTTGGTGGGTGCCATGAAGCTCAGTGTTCCCGTCGAGCGCATCGAACCGCTCACGGGTCGCGACGCGCGCGAGGCGCCGCGCCAACGCGGCAAAATGTCTTTTCACGCCCGAGCCCCGTCGACGCCCGCGCTCGTCGCGCCTCCCCGTATCGAAGAGGTGACCTTGGACTTGCGCGGCGTGCGCGTCGAAGAGGGCCTCGAGCGCGTCGATGCCTTCGTCGACGAGCTGCTCAGACGCGGTGAGCTCGCGGGCTACGTGCTGCACGGTCACGGAACGGGCGCGATGAAGAGCGCGGTGCGAGATCACTTGCGCGCGCACTCGGTGGTGGTGTCGTCGCGCGCCGCGGAGCGCGACGAAGGCGGCGACGCGTTCACTGTTTTCTGGTTGGCCAGTTGACCTGCGGCGCGCGGACGTTTTTCGAACGCGCGGCTCGTATCAAGGCTCGAAGCCGCCCGCGTCGCCCGCTGACGAGGAGGGGGGCACCGGTTTGGGAGCTGGCTTGGGCGCGCTCGCCTTCGGTAGCGCCGCTGGCCGTGCTGCTCCCGAGCTGCGCCCAGGCTTCTTGTTCGTCCGCGCTGGCTCGGGCGGCACCTCGTCCGGTGGTTCGGTGCGATCGAAGGCGCCGCGAGCGGTATCGACGGCGCTCCCGAGACCCGTGACGAGCGCGCTCGTGTCTCCGACGTACGTGGCGACTCGTTCGCGCATCAGCGCGATGACGCGCCGCGCGTCGTCCAAGTTGCGCTCCACTTCGCCGACCTTGCCGGGGCCTTCTGCGAAGAAGGTCTTCGATGTCTTGGCGCGAAGCGCGTCGCGACGTGTATCGAGCCGAGCGAGCTCGGTCGTGGCCGCGTCGAGCACGGCAGCGAGCGCCAGAAGCTCGTTGAAGGACCTCTCCACGGGCTCGGCGAGCTCTCGCGTGCGCGCGCCGCGCACCGATGGGCGCGTGAGCAGCACCGCGGTGGGCGCCTGCCCCGGCTGCGTGGGCTGCCGTACGTCCAGCTTCATCAGCACGTTTTGCTTTTGAAGCTCTTCGGCGCGCGCGCGCACGTGCTCGATGACGGCGCCGGTCGACAGCTCCCGACTCACCGTGAGGCCGTCCGTGAGGGTCGCGCGCGTCTGCGTCACGCGCGCCGGCAGGGACGCCGCGTGCAACTGGGCGCGGTAGAGGTCGATGAAAAACTGGTCGAACTCGGCGTCCCCGGAGCCGTAGTACTTACCCTGCGCGACCTCCGTGGGGCCGGGGGGGAGCAACGTGGAGCAGCCGGTGGCTCCCGCGAGGCAAATGCCCAAAAGCGCTCCCCAGCGCTGCCGCGCGATGCTCTGCCGCGCGATGCTCTGCCGCGCGACTGGCGCTCGCGCGCGTGTCACGGGCACCTCAGCGCGGTTGCCCAAAGCTCGGAGCCTCGACTCGAACGAACCACGTAAAGCGAGACGCCCCGAGCCGCTTCGGCTCCGGACATGGTGTTCTGGCTCGGGCCCACCCAAGGAGCGCCCTGCCCAGCGCTTTGATCGGGCGTGCCCACGTCGAGTGGCGCGCCAACGGGCTCGAGCTCCGCGTCCAACGTTTGCAGTCGCACGCGGTACTTTTTCCCGGAGCCTTCCGTCCACTGCAAGAGCCAGCCGCCGCGCTCCGTCGCTACGGCGGCGGGCGAGAGCATGCCGAGCTCCTCGGACAGTCCGGAGAGAGCAAAAGGCCGCGACGTCGCAGGTAGCTGACCGAGGGGCGCTCGCGCCAATTCGACTCGCCACGGAGAAGACGGCGTTTTGCGCGTCGCGAAGGTCACCAAGAGCTCGCGGTCACTTGCGGTCAGCGCGGGTGTTCCAAGCTCGTAGGCCTCCGTGGCGATGCGGGTGAGTGGCGCCGCGGCTCGCCCTTCGGCGGTCAAGAGGCCCACGAGGATGTCACCGGTTCGTCCGCCTCGCCGCAGCACGAGCACGGCTCTTCCGTCCGGCAAATTCTCGGCGCGGGGAGCCGTCATTTCCGCGCCGGCCAGCTCGGGCCAAGGAACCGTCGTGATTCCTTCTCGCGCTACGGTGAGGCCGCCCTTGGTCGTCGTCAAAAGGGCGCCCTTACCGCCGAGCGCAAGCAGTGTCCGGCTGAGAGCGCCCTTGTCCAAGCGGCCCGTCGTAAACGAGGTGCCGGCTTGCGACGGCGTGGGTGTGACCGACGAGAGCTTGGTGGGTTGGGATTCGGCGAAGGCCTGCGCTGCGTCGAGGGTGACGGGATCGAGCGTGAGGCCCACGGCGTCGGTCGGGCTCGACGCGAAGCCGACGGAGATTCGCTCGGAGGTCGTCGTCGCTCGGGGCCCGTCGAAGGCGTTCGTGCCGGAGACGAGCAGAGGCACGGACAGGTCCACGCTGTCCGAAAGTTTCCGCCCTTCTCCGTTCACGACGCACGGCAGCACGGGACGCGGCGATTCGACGTTGCGCCCGGCGCTCGGTGACGGCGGCGCGGAAGCTTTGCTCGCGGTGAGCGACCAAGAGCCGACCAGACCCACGACGGCGAAGCTTGCTACGCCGAGCACGGTCCAAGCGCGGCGTGCGCGAACCCACCCGTGGAGCGGACCGAGCGACTGACTCGTGCGTGGTGATTTCGGCGGTGAGACCTGCGCCCTGTCTGCATGACCTGGCATCGGCGCGACGCATGACGCGTCCGGCGCGGAGCTCACCTCCGGCTCGAGGCGTAGGGCAGGCGCGCTCGAAGGTGGGCGAGGTGAGGGCTCCTCGTGCGAGAGCGCAGCGACGTGAGGCGCGGCGACGTGAAGGGACCCAGCGGCTTTGTCTTCGGGCGCGTTCGAACGCGCACCGTGTTGCTCGGCAGGGAGAGCCGGAGAAGGCGGAATGGGGGGTTGTTCGAAGGCGCTCGCGTCGGGTCGCGGCGCGGTGGGCGTCCGTGGGGCGCGAGGAATGGAGCGGGGTGGGGGCGGAACCGCGCCCGGAGGACGCAAAGTTTCCGTGGCCGTCTGTTGGCCGAGCTCGACCAGTGTGGGGAGGGGCGCGCGCAACCGCGGCGCGGGTCCTGCTTGCGCCGCTGCCTCGGAGGCGGACGAGCGTGTTGCGCCTTGTGGGGCGCCGCCGACGCGCGGCGCGGGTGTTTGCTGCGGGCCGCTGGCGCGCGACGAAGCTGCCTTCGTTTGCGCGGCCGACTGCGGATCCCGCTGAGGGGAGCCCGGGGTCGAACCGCCGGCGGAAGGGAAAGCGGGCGACTGGGGGGGCAGCTTGCGCGGATCTGTCACGAGCCGAACCGAACGGCGTTGGGCCACGAGTGGGCGCTAGCCTGGAGACCGGGAGCCGTCATGCCCTTCGGCCCCTGCCAGGGCAACGGTCATTACGCCTTGCACTATAGCGCCGGCGCGCCTCAGGCAAAGGACACACTCAGAGAGTGTCGAGCCCGTCGTCGCCACATCGTCGACGAGCAGGACGGGGACGTTCGGTAGGCGCGTGACCTCGAACGCGTTCTCCACGTTCTTTCGACGCGCGTCCGCGCCTTTCTGCACCTGGTGCGCAGTGTCGCGACGACGCGCCAGAACATCCGTGAAAACGCGCCAGTTTCCGGCGCGTGCGGCTGCACGCGCCACGAGCGCGGCTTGGTTGAAGCCGCGCTCCGCCAAACGAGTTGGGTGAAGCGGTACCGGCACCAGCGCCACGTGTGGGGCGATGCGTGGAGACATGCGCACCCCGAGAAGCCGCCCGAGTGGACCAGCCCAATGAGTTTCGTCGTGGTACTTCAGTCGCCGTACCCGCTCGCCGACGACACCCGCGTACGGCGCCGCAGAAAAGCCGACCACGCCAGCGAGCTGCCACTCGAGCGGAGGAACGCCGCGGCAAGCCTCGCAGGTGAGACGACGCGTGGCTGCGCCGCACGCCGCGCAGCAGCCGACGAGCGCGTCATGCAGGTGACCTGCGCAGGTAAAGAGAGACACCATGGCTCGCTTGTCGGCACCGCGGCGCAAGCGGTGCCGACTATTTGCGAGCGGGGAGGCTCAGCCAATGCCGAGCAGCTTGCTCATGGAGAGCTCGTCGGCTGGCGTAAACGGATACTTGTCGAACTCGGCGCTCGAGACCCAACGAAACGTGTGCACGTTGGCTTCCGTCGGCGTGCCGTTCGCGATGGCACATTCGTACAAATACAGATCCACCACGTAGTGTTCGTACGGGTGACTCACGAAGCTCATCAGCTGCTTGACGGTGACGTCCACGTCGAGCCGATGTTTGACCTCGCGGCGCAGCGCTTCGGCGTCCGTTTCGCCCGCCTCCACGCGGCCGCCCGGGAACTCCCACAAGAGCGGGAGCACCGCGCTGGGACGACGCTGCGTGATGAGGTAGCGGCCCTCGTGCTCGACGACCGCGGCGACGACACGAACGGTCTTTCGAGCGGTTGCCATTTTGGCCGACTCAGAAATCGACACGGAACACCTGCTGACCCATGAGCAGGATTTCGCCCGGATTCAATGGGTACTCGGCGCTCAAGCGGACGAACGTGCCGTTCGAGCTTCCAACGTCCGTGAGGTACACGCGACCGTCCTGACCAGGAGCGACGCGGCAGTGCAAGCCGGAGACATAGCCGTCTTCGGAGAAGAGCACGTCACCGCGTTCGCGACCGAGGTGGAGACCACGCTCGGGAATGGGGAATGCGTTGCCGGTCGTGTCCCTGCCAATGACGAGCGCGAGTCGCCCGATGAAGCCCTTGGAAGGGCTACCGAAGCGCTCGACGCCATCGGCGCTCGTCGGTTGACGCTCCAGCTTTTCGAAGCGGATGATTTCCTGGCCGATGCGGAACACGTTGCCGGGCTCGAGAGGCCACGGCTCGTTTGGTCGGAGCTTGACGTAGACGCCGTTGAGTGAGCCTTCGTCCCGCACCGTGACTTGGCCGCCGCTTTGCTTGAACGTGGCGTGGCGCGGCGAAAGGTAGCTGTCTCCGGCGAACACGGAGTCCGTGTCACGGCCGACCGTTGCGCTCGGCTGCGCTGGCAACCGATAGCTGCCCGCTTCCGAGCCGTCGGCACGCAGCGCCGTGAGGAGCGCGCCACCGCCGGGAGGAGCCGCGGCGGGCGCCGCCGCGGGAGCCGCCGCAGGCGCCGAAAGGTTGAAACCGCATGCGGCGCAGAAGCGGTTGTTGGGAGGATTCGGGTGACCACACTGCGGGCACGCACGAGCCGCTGACGCTGCTTGCGGTGCAGGCGCGGCCTGCGCCGGAGGCGCTGCCACAGGAGCCGGCGCGACCGGTGCCGGAGCTTCGGCGGCGACGGGTGCTGGGCGCGCAACGGCTGGAGGTGAGGGCGCCACCGTTGCCGCAGGCGCTACCTGGGCCGGAACACCTGCGGATGCACCCTGCGCGGAAGCACCCTGCGCAGAGACACCCTGCGCTGGAGTGTCGGCCTTGAAGGGCTTGGGCGTCTTGTCCTTGGGCAGCTCTGCGCCGCAACCAAGGCAGAACTTGTAGTGGTCTTGGTTTTCTTTCCCGCACTTCGAGCAGTTGATCACGGAAGCCCTCCGGAGGGGTCAACCCTCCCAGAACCGCGCCCAGCGGCCGCAACTGCGCGATTATCCCTGGGGTCTCTCATGGGTCAAGCTCGCAGTTCGTTCGGGTCGCAGCGCATGGGCAAGAAGGGGGGGCGAGAGCTCAAGGTGTGAGAAGCTTGAGGGCTTCGCGGAGCAACTCGCCGATGGGTGCTTCCGCAAGGCGTGGTTCGAGCGCTTTGACGGCGCGCTCTGCTTCCTGAGGGCGATAACCCATGTTCGTGAGCGCTCCGAGGAGGCGGTCGCGCGAGCCGGCGGGTGTCTCCGAGGTGGGCGCAGACGCGCTCGGCGCCAGCGTCGACGTCGGCAATTTGTCCTTGAGCTCGAGGACGAGTCGCTCTGCGGTTTTTTTCCCGATGCCGGGTACCTTCGACAGCCGGGCCTTGTCACCGGCCTGCACCGCGCTGCAGAGCTCCTCCACCGGAAGCGCGCTCATCATCGACAGCGCCGTGCGAGGGCCCACGTTGGGGACGTTCAAGAGTTGCCGAAATACCAGACGGTCGGTTTCACTGGCGAACCCGAAGAGCTCGAGCGCGTCCTGCCGCAGATTCGTGTGGATGAAGAGCGTCACCGTCTCCAGGTGACTCCGCGTCCGTCCCGCCGTTCCCACCGGGCACAACACGTCGTAGCCAACGCCGTTTACGTCCAAAAGGAGTGAGCCCGTGGGCTCTTCGCTCACGATTCGACCAACGAGTCGTCCAATCACGCGCGCACGTTAGATGGTTTGTGCACCCCGCGCGATGGCGTTGATCCGTCACGAGCGGAAGAGACGGTTTTCGTGGAGCTCTCCGCGGGGCCGGTGCGAGGGGGAGATGCGCGCTGGGGGGCGACGGTTTCGCTGGGAGGTCGCGAGCCATCGCGTTCCGTGGTAGCTGCGCGAGCGCATGGTTCTGCTGATCGAAGGCGAGCGGGTGCGCTGGGCTTCCCGGGCCGCTGGAAGCGCGTGTCGCCGAATGGTGGCCTGTGTGGCGCTGGGAGCGGGGTTCGCGGCGCTCGCGTGCGGTGGCTCGTCCAGTGAAACCCCGCCGCCCCTGGAGCCGTTGCCGGCTCGCCCGTCGGCCGAGCCCGAGTCTGTTCCGTCTGCGGCGCCCGCCGCTCCGCCGGCGCCGACTGCCACGGAACGTGCCCGGCCGCAGGCCCTCCCTGACACTCCGCCTAGCACTCCGCCCACGAGAGATCCTGAGCCCGCGGCGCCCGGAACCTGGGGGCGCTGAAGCCCGCTCGCGTGCGTCAATCCCTGAGCGGAAGGGCTCTGAGCGGAAGGGCTCTGAGCGGAAGGGGCCGAAAAGACGCGCTCAGAACTGGCCGGCGAGTTGCAACCCGGCGTACCCCGGTCCCACGCTCGGGGACACCAGGGCACTTTCCGATGAGCTGTTGCGGAGCAGGAGCCACGTGACTCCTCCCCCCACCAGCAAGCCCAGCCCGACCCCCGTCGTGATCTGGCCGGCTGTCCTGCGACTCTGACCGGATTCGGCATCTTCCACCGCCGCGTCGTCAGGACAGGAGAACCTGCCTTCAGCGACCTTGTCGCATTTGTCGATGGCGGACTGCCCGTCCACCCAAAGTACGACGCCGACGATTCCAGCAGCCAATCCGCCGCCTGCCACGAACAGCGGCCACAGTGGCTCGACGCCGCTGTACTTGGAAGAGGCGGGGTCCTCGGCGAGGGGAGCCTCGTCCATGCCATTTTCACTCGATTCGGGCGTCTGTGCAGGTTTTTCTTCGCTCGTCGGGGGGCCTGAGGTGGCCGCGGGCTGCTGCGCTGCTTTTTCCCTCTCGATTTGGGACTCGAGCACCTCGATGCGTCGGGCGATTTGGTCCTTGTCGGCCGCGTTGGGGCGACGCGCGAGGAACGTACGCAAGGCAACTACTGCGCTTCGTTTTTCGCCCGAGAGCTCGTAGGCGCGAGCGAGGTTCAAAAGGAGCGGGAGCGCCGTGCAATCACGCCGAAACGCGTCCTCCCAGTACAAAATGGCGCGCGCGTAGTCGGCCTCTTGAAATGACACTTGCCCCGCCTCGAACGCTCCTTTGGCCGCTGCAGTGTCGTTTTCCGTGGGAGCACGGGTGCACTCCGGAAAGACCTTGGCGGTCTCCTCCGCGCCACACCACGCCGATACGGAGAAAACTGCTGCTGCGGCGAGCCAAGGGCGGACGGATGAGCGCATGTGCGCGGATATCATAGAGGCCTCGGGGCAGTGAGCCAAAATCGTGTGGGAAGGCGAGGTTCGGGGCTTGTCGTTCGGCGGGGTGAGGGCAATGGTTCCCCACCGTGAGGTTCCCCGAAACAGGACGTGGCGTAACACCGACGTTCTCGAGCAAACGGGCGCGTCTCGTCGGCGTCGGGAGCTTTTGCCGCGCCATCCATCTAGTTCTGGTGGGTGCGCTCGTTTTCATTGCGACACTGGGCTCGGCGAGGGCGGAGGTCACCGAGAGCACGGGCGGAGACAAGGTCGAGCTCATCCGCGAGCAAATGGAGCGCGGTCAAGCGCTCTTCGTCGGCGGTAAATACGCGGAAGCCGCCGAGGTGTTCGAGGAAGGCTTCCGTAAGCACCCTTATTCGGCCTTTCTCTTCAACGCGGGTGTGTCTTACGAAAAGGCTCAAGAGCTGGGGCGAGCCATTCGCGCCTTCGAGCTCTACCTCGCCGCCGATCCGCGGGCGCCGGACGCGGGGAGCGTCCGCGAGCGAGTAGCGAGGCTCGAGGCATTGCGGCAAGAGCCACTGGACGCGCCCCAAGAGCCGGCGATACCGGACGGGTCCACTCCCGAGCCCGCTGCCGTTGCTTCTTCTTGGGGCCAGGAAATGAAGGCCCTCGTGGTGATTGAAACCACGCCTCCGGGCGCGCCGCTCAACATCTATCGTCGCCGTGACGCCGCGGTTCCGGCGTTCGTCTCGGGGCAACCGAACGAAGGCTGGCTGCCCGTCACCTCGCACACCTCTCCGGTGGAGCTTTCGCTCGAGCCCGGGCGCTACCACGTGGTCGTCGAGAAGTTTCGCGACTTCAACCAGAGCGAGGCGGACATCGACGTGTCGTCGGGACACGTGCACCACTTTCAGGCGAACTTGTCGCAGGGCGCGTTCCTGGGGTTCTTGCGGGTGAGCGCCAACGTCGCAGGCGCGCTCGTCTTCCTCGATGATCCGAAGTTGGAGCGGCCACCGTGGGGGCGCGCCCCCTACGCAGAGCTCATTTCTCCTGGCGTTCACGAGGTCGTGGTGACGGCGCCTGGCTACCAACCCGAGCGAGCGCGAGTAGATGTGGCCGCCGGCGACCAAAAGGAAATCGCCGTGACGCTCGTGCGACTCGATCACGGTATGGTCCGCATCGATTCGAACGTCAGCGAGGCGCGCTTCGTGGTGGACGGCCGCCCCGTGGGAACGTGGAAACAAGGACAGCCAGCGTTGCAGGTCGAGCTGCCGGCTGGTCGTCACGAGCTCGTGGCGACCGCGGATTCTCACAAAGAGCTCCGTTCCGTGTTCGAAGTGCCGCGGGGTCAGGTGCTGCCTCTGCGCGCGCAGCTCGTGCCCAAGTACCCGCGCGGTACGGCGTGGACGCAGGCCATCATCGGCGCGGGCATCCTCGGAGCCAGCACGTATTTCGGCGTCGAGTCGAATCGGTTGTACGGCCAGCTCGAGGACGAGCGCCGCGCCGGCAATCTCGACGCGAGTGATCCGCGTGCCACGCGCGGCTTCTGGTACGCCATGGGCGCGGACGCAGGCTTCGTGATCGGGGGCGTCTTCGGTCTGCTCGCCACGTACAACTTCATCAAAGATCCGTACCCGGACTCCAGCCTGCGCAAGGGCACGAAGCGTGAGTACGACGAGGGGCTGGGGACTCGAGCGCTTCCGGCGGAGCCCGTCTCTGCACCTCCAGACGCCGCACCTCCAGACGCCGCGCCTGCCGAGCGGAGGAGCCCGTGATGGCGTGGCGGCGGAGTGACACCGCGCGCGTCGTCGGAGCCGCTTCGTTCGGCCTTGCGGCGGCGTGCTCGTGGTCTCGTTTCGACGACATCGAAGAAAATCCTCCCGTCGAGTTGCTGGAGCAGCCCGACGAGCTGCGCTTCGGGTTCGGCAACTCGGTCACCGTCGCGTCCGAGGGCGAAAACGTGGTCGGTCTCGTGACTGGCATCGCACCCTTCTCGCGCGGTGCGTCGTTTCAGCTCGGTCAGAGCGAGAACACGGCGACGGCAAGCAGCGATCGAAACTACTGCACCTCCGGCGGTGACGAAGTTTGTGCGCTGGCGTCCTCTCCTGCAGGATTGGGGCGCGCTTGGTCGCCGGACGGCGAGAAGCGGTTGTGTTTTGCCCTGGGCCTCGGCGCCGTAGGAGGAGACTCGGGCGTCGTCTTGCGCTGTGACGGCGGCGCCGAGAGCGCTCTGCCCGTGCCGGAGGGCGTGGCGGTTCCGACCCAAGCGCCCCAGGTCGCCATCGACAAGGGCGTGCCCATTCCCGATTCCGTCTTGGCCGTGGACCGAGACGAGGCGCCCTCGCTCCTCGCGAGCTCACCCAGTCAAGCGCGCGCGTGGAAGTACGAGCCGCTATCGAAGGTGCCGGAAGAGCTCGTACCGCCCCAAGAAGTCAGCGCGGGGTACGGCCGCACGCTCGCGGTTGCTCGCGTGAACGGAGCGCGCGTCTATGCGGTGGGAGATCCCGACGCCGGCTCGGTGTGGCTGTTTCGTGGCGCGGCGGGCAAACCCGCGGCTCCGCTCGGCTGTCTTTCGAGCCCCGGCCTCGGTCGAAGCTTGGCGGCCGGAGCCGTGGACGAAGCGGACGGCGACGAGCTGCTGCTCACGGACGACGCAGGGGTGCTCGTGCTTTCCGGGGCTGCTCTCGCGAGCGCAGCGCCCGCCAAGGGTGTGCCGTGCGGCGCCGACTGGTTACCGGCCAAGGCCTGGCTCGGGGCCATCGGGTGCGAAGAGGTGGCGCAGGGCGCGGGCTGCGTGCGGACCGAGTTCGGCGCTGCGTTGGCAGTCGCCGATCTCGACGGCGATGGCAGCGGAGAAGTGATCGTCGGCGCTCCGAATCTGGACGTGCGGGGTGAAAGCGGCGCTGGCGCTGTCTTCGTTTACGACTTTCGAGAGGGCGAGCCGGTGCTCGTAGACACGCGTATCTTGTCGTCGGTCGATAGCGGCGACCGCCTGGGCGCCTCGATCGCCGTGGCGCCGCAGCGCACGCGGGAGGTGCTCTTGGTGGGGGCCCCGGGTCGAAACGCCGCGGTCGTGCTCTACTGCAACGCGCTTGCTTCCAGCGGCTCGCGCTGCCGGTGACGTGATGCTCCACGAATCCAAACAAATTCTGGTAGTCGACGACGAGCCCAACCTGCGCAGGGTGTTGAGCGCCCAGCTCGGACGTGACGGACACGAGGTGCACGTCGCCGCAGACGGCGCCGAAGCGCTCGAGTGCCTCCGGGAGAACCACATCGATCTGGTGATCACCGACGTGAAAATGCCGGTGCTCGACGGCATGAGCCTCCTGCGTCAAGCGCTCGCAATCGATCCGGACTTGCCGGTCGTCATCATGACGGCGCACGGCAGCGTGGACAACGCCGTCGAGGCGCTCAAGACCGGCGCCTTCGACTACATCACCAAGCCGTTCGATCAGAACGAGGTGCGCACCATCGTGCAGAAGGCGCTGCGCACGCGGGACCTCGCGCAGCGCGACGCGCTCCCGCCGGGGCCGCAGGCGACGGAGGCGCGCCACGGCATCATCGGGCGGAGCGACTCCATCCACGAGGTGTACGGCATCATCGACCGCGTCGCCGACACGCCCACGACGGTGCTCATCACCGGAGAGAGCGGCACCGGCAAGGAGCTGGTTGCGCGCGCGCTGCACGAGTCGTCGGAGCGGCGGGACCGCCCGTTCATCAAGGTCAACTGCGCAGCCATCCCGCGTGACTTGATGGAGAGCGAGCTGTTCGGATACGAGCGCGGCGCGTTCACGGGAGCGGTCAGCGCCAAGCCCGGGCGCTTCGAGCTGGCCAGCGGCGGAACGCTGTTCTTGGACGAAATCGGCTCGATTCCGGTCGAGATGCAGGTGAAGCTCCTGCGCGCGCTCCAGGAGAGCGAGTTCGAGCGCGTGGGTGGGGTAAAGACGCTGCGCGTCGAGGTGCGCCTCGTCGCCGCCACGAACACCGATTTGAAGCGCCAAATCGCCGAAGGCAGCTTTCGCGAGGACCTCTTCTACCGGCTGAACGTGGTGCCCATTCGCCTTCCGGCGCTGCGCGAGCGCGCTTCGGACATTCCCGTTCTTTTGGAGCACTTCGTCCGCAAGTTCAACGCGCGCCTCGGAAAGCGCATCGAGGGCGTGACGCCGGACGTTCTCGCGCGGATGCGGGCCTATCCTTGGCCCGGCAACGTGCGAGAGCTCGAGAACGTCATGGAGCGAGCCGTGCTCTTCTGTGACGGAGAGCGCATCGACGTGTCACACCTGCCGAGCGAGTTGCGCGGCAGCGACGCTTCCGAGGCGCCGCACGCAGCCGTCTCCAGCGAGGCGAGCGGTCTGGATGGCGTGACCGTTGCCGGCGGCTTGAAGGAGCAGGTCAAGGCCGCCGTCAACCAGCTCGAGCGTGAGCTAATTCTGAAGGCTCTCGAGCAGATGAACGGCAACGTGACGCACACGGCGCGCCTGCTCAAGCTGTCGCGCAAAGGACTTCAACTCAAAATGAAGGAGCTCGGCCTTCGCGAAGGCGGCGCACCCGGCGGGGGCTCTTCCACCGAGCGGCGTTGATGGTGTTTCGAACGTCTGGCAAGGCCGCGGGTTGGATACGTCTCAGCGTGCTCTGTCTCACCG
>JAEYVE010000076.1 GCA_023432025.1 Pseudomonadota bacterium | reverse complement strand
CAGCGGCCTCGGACCCGAGCAACCGGGAATTTTCGTACCGGTGGCGCGCGAGCGCGCCCAAACGGTGCGCGAGCTGTTGCTCGCCAACTCCACCGGCGTAAGGCGCGGCTGACACCTGCGTCGGGCTCAGAGGCTGTATTCGTCCAAGAGTCGGCCCGCGTAGTGCAGGAGGCGCGTCTGCTCGAGCACGAGGTTCACCTTGCTGCGCGCCTGTCGCAGCTCCGCTCGGCGCACGTCGTCGCCCGCTTGCTGCACCTGAACCGCAATGGACAACCCGAGGCGGTAGCGCTCCTCCTCCGCAGCCCGACTCTGCCGGGTGATTTCCAGCGTTTTTCGGGCAAGCTCCAGGCTCCGCCGAGCGGCGGTTTCGTTGGCGACGCCGAGCGCCGCTCCTGCAGCCACGCGCTGCCGGCCTTCGCGCAGCGCCTCTTCCGCCGAGCTCGCCGCGAGCAGCGCCATCGTCCTTTCGGCGCGGCGTCGCGTATCGTCCAGCGGCAGCTCGAACTTGAGCGACACACCCGCCGACAACCATTTGCCCTGGCTCGCGCGCTGGAACGCCATTGGCAGCTCGTCGGACACGCCAGCGGTCTCCACGTAACCTTCGACATCCAGGCGGGCGCGTTGAGAGTCGCCCGCCACCTCGGCCGACAAGCGCCGCTCTCGCAACTGCGCTTCGAGCTCCGCGAGCTCGACGGAGTCGTCCTCGAGGCTCGCTTCCAGCTCGGCTCGGCTCGGCGTGCGAAGGAGCTCCGGCGGCGCGCTGGCCACGACGAGTGGCGCGTCCCGCCGATCGGCGCCCGTGAGACGCCGGAGCTCGATGGCGCGAGACTCACTGTTCGCCTCGGCCTGGGCCACCGATTCTTCGAGCTCCGCCACGCGCGTCGAGAAGCTCAGCGCGTCCGCAGGAGACAGAGAGCCCTGAGCGACGCGCGTCTTCGCGTCCGTCTCCTGTGTGCGAGCCAGCTCCAACGCCGCGCGCTCGATGCGCAGCGCTTCTTCTGCGTACCAAGCCTCCCAATAGGCGATCAGAACGTCTCGAGCGAGCTGGCTCGCGACGCGCGACCGCGCCTTCTCCGCGGCTTCGCGGTTGACCCGCGCGCGACGAAGGTCCAGCTCTCCGACGTCCGTACCGGCGCCGCGCAACAGCGGCTGACTCATGCTCACGCGACCCGACGCGCCGTAGCCGCCGCTCGCCTGAGCGCCTTGTGAGCCGGCTACACCCGCGATGGTTGCGCGCTCGATTTCGAAGCGCTCTCCTTCCACACGCGCCTCCACGGTACCACCACTGGCGAAGGTTCGGCGAAGCCCGGTACCCGCCTGGTAACTCCGCGTTGGAGTCGAGACGACGCGATCGTCCGTGGTCAACCGAGGGACGTTCGAGCTGCTATAGCCAGCGTCCGCCTGAAAGACGAACGCGTACCGCCCTTCCTCCGCTAGGACGCCTTGCTTGGCACGTTCGACGTCCAGATCCGCGCCCCGGAGGCTGGGATTTTGACGGAGGGCGAGCGCCACGGCCGTTCGCGCATCGATTGCGCGCTCGTTTGGCGGGGCCACTGGTGCGTCGGCGCCGGGCACCACGGGGCGGTCCCTTGCGACTGGCTTCGCCGTTGCTGGCGCAGCGTCGGCGGACCGCGCCGCCTCAGGAGGCTGCGCAGCCTCGGACGACGGCGCCGGCTGCGCGAACACGGACACCGGAAAGAGAAAGGCAAGCAAGCCGTGCCCGAACGATGAGCTGCGGGCTCCGAGTTTTGGCTCATTCATGGCGAAGTGCCTCGATGGGGTTCAAGCGCGCGGCCTTGAGGGCGGGCAAGTAGCCGAAGCCGATGCCCACCAGGGCCGAGAAAAAGAAAGCGACGACGACGATGCCGGGGAGGAACACGAACGGCATTCCCAGGGCTTGCGTGCCCGCGTAGGACCCCAAGAGGCCGAACGCGATACCGAGCACACCGCCGAGCGTGGAGAGCACCGCGGCCTCCACGACGAACTGCAAGAGCACCTCCTTGCCGCGGGCCCCGATGGCGAGACGCGTACCAATCTCGCGTGTTCTTTCGGTCACCGAGACGAGCATGATGTTCATGATGCCGATGCCTCCGACGAGCAGACTCACGCCCGCCACGGCGGCGAGCAGCATCGTCAGAGCGCCGGTCACGGACTGCAGCGTTTGAGCGAACTGCTGCATGTCTCGCACCGAAAAGTCGTCGAGCTGCCCCGGCGCGATGCGACGCCGCTCGCGCATGAGGAGCTCGATCTGCGACTTGGCCCGGCTGATCGCGGTTTCGCTCACCGCGCTCACGGCGATGCTGCTGACGTCGCGGTTGCCCGTAATCCGTCGCTGCAAGGCCCTGAGCGGCATGAGAACGAAGTCGTCTTGGTCCATGCCGAAGGTCGACTGTCCCTTGGGCACCACCACGCCGATGATGCGGCAGGACGCGCGCCCCACGCGGATCACGGCGCCGAGCGGGTCCTCGCCACCGAACAGCTCACGGGTCACGGTAGCGCCGAGCACGCACACCGCGTTGCCGCCACCCAGCTCCACGTCGGAAAACGTGCGACCACTCTTGAGGGCGAGCCCGCGCACCTTGAAGTACTCGTTGGTGGTGCCGGTCGCTTGCGTGTTCCAGTTCTTGCTGCCGTAAATGGCGAGAACGCTGCGCGAAGCCGAAGGGGCGACCGCCGCCACAGCCTCGATTTCCTCTTCGATGGCGCGCGCGTCGTCCAGCGTCAGGGGCGCCGCGCTGACCGCGGCTCCGCCGCGTCGATCCGCGCCCGGCGACACCGTGAGCATGTTCACGCCCATGCTGGCCACGTCCGCGGTGACCTTACGCGTTGCGCCCTCTCCCAGAGTTACCAGGGCGATCACCGCGCCCACGCCGATGACGATGCCGAGCGTCGTGAGCACCGAGCGCATCACGTTGCGCCGCAGCTCGCGCAGCGCCATGAAGAAGGTGCTCAAGAGCATCGAGTTCACGACGCTTTCTCCTGTCGACGAGACGGAGCGCCGTGGGACACCCAGGTCACGCCGTCGGGGCCGCGCCGCTCGTCGGACTCGATGAGCCCGTCGCGAAACGACACGATGCGCGAGGCGTACTCCGCCATGTCGCGCTCGTGCGTCACCATCGCGACGGTGATGTTCCTCTCTTGGTTCAAGCGAACCAAGAGGTCCATGATTTCTGCCTTACGGACGGAGTCCAGATTCCCGGTGGGCTCGTCCGCGAGGAGCAGCTCGGGGTCGGTGACGATGGCACGCGCGATCGCCACGCGCTGCTGCTGTCCGCCCGAGAGCTCCGCCGGCGTGTGACGCTCGCGACCGCTGAGGCCCACCTCGTACAGCGCGCGCGCCGCTCGCTCGCGCCGCTCCGTGGCGCGCACGCCGCGATACACGAGCGGCAACTCGACGTTCTCCTGAGCCGTCGTGCGCGGCAGAAGATTGAACCCCTGAAACACGAAGCCCAAGTAGTGCCGTCTGAGCAGCGCCAGCTGATCTCGTGACAGCTCCCGGACATTCACTCCCCGAAAGCGGTACGCCCCGGAAGTCGGCACGTCCAAGCAGCCGAGCATGTTCATACAGGTCGATTTGCCCGAGCCGCTGGGCCCCATCACGGCGACGAACTCCCCGGGTCGGATCTCGAGATCCACCCCCGCGAGCGCGCGCACTTCCGAGTCGCCGTGACCGTAGATCTTGGTGACCCCTTCGAGCTCGATGAACGACAGAGCCCGCGCGCGGCTCCGCGCTTCCTCCGTCACTTCTTGTCCTCCACGTCGACGATGACTTCCGTGCCGACCTTCACCTCGCCCGACACGATCTCGGTGAACTGCCCGTCACTCGCGCCCGTGCGAACCTGCACCTGCACCGGCGCCTCGCCACGAAGGCTCCACAGACGTTTGCCCTGCTCGGAGCTCGCCTGCCCCGGCTTGCGCCGCCCTGGACCGAACGAGAAACCTCCTCCGGACTCGCCTTGGGGGAGCGTGAAACGTAACGCGGCATTGGGGACCACGAGCACGTCCTCGTGCACCTCCGCGGTGATGGTGGCGGTGGCCGTCATGCCCGGGCGGAGCAGCAGCTCGCTGTTGTCGACCTCGAGCACGGCCTCGTACGTGACGACGTTTTGATCCGTCTTGGGCTCGTTCCGGAGCGACAGAACCTTCGAGGGGAACATCTTGTTCGGGTACGCGTCCACCGTGAACGACGCAGCTTGCCCCTCGCGCGCCCGCCCGATGTCGGCTTCGTCGATGTACACGCGCAACGTCATGCGGCGCAGGTCCTCCGCGATCTTGAAGAGCACCGGAGTTTGAAAGCCCGCCGTCACGGTTTGCCCCGCTTCGACGGAGCGCGACAGCACGATCCCGTCGATGGGTGAGACGATCGTGCTCCGAAGCAGCTTGGTCTTGGCGGACTTCAGGCTGGCTCGCGCGAGCGTCGCGCTGGCGTTGGCGCTTTTCAAGCTGGCCTCGGCGCGCGCCCTCGTGGCCTCGATGGTCTCGAACTCCTGCGCCGCCAGAAGACCGCTCTCGAGCTGTGCCTTCGCCCGCGTGGCCTTTTGCTCGGCTTCGAGCAGCGTGGCCTTGGCTTGATGAATGGCAGCCTCGGCGGCGGCGACCTGCGCCGTCTCCTGCTCGACGGCCGCGCGCAGCTGCTCGGGATCGATCTCCGCGAGCACCTGGCCTGCCTTCACCGGATCGTTGTAGTCGACGGAGACGCTGACGAGCTTGCCCGAAACCTCGCTGCCCACCTCCACCGTGTTGAGCCCCTGCAGCGTGCCCGTGGCGCTGATGGTGACCTGGATGCTGGTTCGCGCGGCCTGCACGGTGCGAAAGCTGGGCTTCTGCGCCTCGGCGCGGGCGCCCAGATAGCGCTTCGCGCCGAACGCACCTCCGCCGAGCACGGACGCTATGACGAGAAGTTGCAGAGCGCGGCGGAGACGGGGCGCGCGGTGCGTGTCTTGGCCCAAGCGAGCGAGCACCGTCGGATCAGGGCTGGGTTGGTCTGTGGACTCGGTGGACATGAGGGGTGAGCTCCGAGGAGCGCTAAGATGCAACGGAAATGCGAGCTCGGCACCATGCCGCAACTTCGCGGTGGTGCAGCGTCGATCCGACCGGCCGCGCTGCGTATGCGACGAAGCCAGACGCTCTCGGGACGAACCGGCCGAATGAGTCAGGTCAGTCGGGGCAGCTAGCTTCCACCCCCCCGAGGGCTCCAGGACCGGCGATCCCCGAGCTTTCGGGCGGGGACTCCGCCCACGACGGACCACTCGGCCACGTCCCGCGTCACGACCGCACCAGCGCCCACGACTGCGTGAGCCCCAATCCTCACCCCGTCCGTCACGCAAGCGTTAGCGCCAATCCACACGTCGTCTCCCACCACGATGCCGAGCGAACGCGTCGGTTGCAGAGCGATGGGGCTCGACGGATCCAGGCCGTGATCGAACGCATACAGCTTGGCTCCGGTGGCGATACGCACGTCGTTGCCCAGGCGCACGCCCGCGCGCCCACCGTCGACGTGCACGCCGGGGTTGAAGCTCACGCGAGAGCCAACCTCGACCGGACCGTGAAGAAACACGTCCGCTGCCACGCTGCACTCGTCCCCCAGGACTATGCCGCGCGTGGGCTCCGCAAAGATGCGCGCGCTGGGCGCCACGAAACATCCCTCACCCAGGCGCACCGTCTCCAGATCCATCAAGCGCTCCTGAAGCGTTTGCTGCCACTCCAAGGCCCACGCGAGGTGCGGCGTCTGGAGGCGTCGATGCCGATGATAAAGGTACGGCATGTACGAAAAGCGAAGCTCGTGCTGAGCGCGTCGTGCGGAATCGTCCATGATGCTCAGCGCTCCGCAGCGCGGACCGCCTTTTCCAGTGCGCTCGGCGCGAGCGCGCCCGCCTTGGCGAACACGGCCCGCGCGTCGCCGTCGAGAATCAGCCAGCTGGGAACCGAGGTGACCGCGCCGAAGGGGCCATCCCCGGACAGCGTCGCCGCGTCGGCGAGCGCGATTGGATAGCTGAGACCGAGGACCTGGCCGAACGAGCGGGCCAGCTCGGCGTTTCTGGGCGGCTCCATGACCACCCCGAGGGCGTTGAAGCGCGGCGCGTGGCGCCTGTAGAGCTGCTCCAAGTGCTTCGCTTGAGCCTGGGAAGCCAGGTCGAACGTCGTGAGAAAGAGCAGCACCGTCACGCGACCACGCGTCGTTTCGGAGGTGACGACTGCCCCCTCCGTCGTACCGAACGCGTAAGTGAGCGGCTCGCCCCGTGAGACGGGCGCTGCCGTCGAAGACGCTGCCGCGCCGGAGCAAGCGACGCCAAGCAGGAGGAGCGCGGCCACGAACGGCAGCGCTGTGAACGACAGCGCTAACCCCGCCAGCGACCGACGCAGAGGAGAACCTCTCTTCAAGGACCGCACTCGAGGTCACCGTACGTCAGAGCCGAGGCCGGTTCAATTCGACGCGCGCTCACCAGACAATGCGCATGGTTCGCCGAGTGCGTGACGGCGACGAAGCGCCTCGGGTCCCGAGGGGCGCTCAGAGAACCGCGTGATCCACCGGATCGAGCAGCTCGGCGATGACCGAAAGCGCCTCGGGGATGGGACGCTTCGACCGCTGGTGCGCCAGCACGGCGGCGGCCAGCTCGTCGACGGTCGAGCGCAACGGGGTCGCCTCGAGCTTCGCCCCTTGAAGCGGGTCCCCCGAGCGCGGCGCCTGCTGAACGTTGACGATGGGATCGTGTCTGACCCAGACGAAGCCTGCGGAGTCGTGGGCGCACGCCAGCACCTGAACGAAGTCCAGGTAAAGCGGCAGAATCACGACGGCGACTCGATCTCCGCTGCCATCCCGACCACCGAGAGCGCGATACCTCCCGCTGGGCTCGGGGGCCTCCTCCCCTCCTTCGAGGGCTTCGAGCATACGGCGCCGACGCGCGGGGTCGTGCTCCACGGCGATCAGGGGAGCGTAGAGCGCGATGCGGGGCACGGTCACACTGAGTGCGTCTGCCTCCAGCGACTCCAGCCACCTCTCTCGCCCTACCGCGTCCAAATCTCGATACGCGATGGCGGCGGCCATGGCCGCTTCGGCGTCCGTCGCCATGGACGTGAGCCACTGGCGCCACGCACGAAGCGCCCGCGTGTCTTCGCTGGAAGCGACCGCCAGCGAGCGCACTTCCGTGGCTCGCGCGTCCGCCCCCGCGTGCTCTCCGGGCTCCGCACGCGTGGCGCTGCTGGCGGGCGGCGGCTCGGACGGCGGATTCAAACGCGCCGCGCGATCCAAACGGATCTTGCCTTCGCTGGTCACGGCGCAGGCTCCTCCAGCGTATCTGGCGCGCAGACCGTTACCCCGCGAAGCTCCCCGCCGATTTCCCTTTGCAGATCGATCAACAAACGATCGAGCTCCGCGAGCCTCGACTTCGTGGTCGCGAGGGTGAGCTCACCGCCTCGTTCTCCGAACAACACGCCGAGCCCTTCGCTCGCCTCCAAGACGCCTTTGACGTAGACCACATCCGCCGCTCGCACCGAGAAACGGCGCGTGGCGAGGTCCGCGTCGAGCAGCGGAGGTACCGGCATGGCGCAGGACCGTACCTCACTCCCCGGCCCCCGGGTAGTCCATCGCGCCCGCGCTCCGGAGACCCGCGGCCACTTGGACGTTCACGCGCGGGGAGGGCCAGCACACAGCGCCATTTCGGAGACCGGTCTCGCGCTCCGGGCCACGCCCGGCGGCGCTCAACGCATGTGAAACGTCCCAACTTGGTCTCGGGGTGCAGTGTTCGCTGAACGGCGGTGCACGAAAACCGTTGATGCTTTCGAGAGCCCCTTCCAGGGGCCGGGGGTGACACGTGACGTCCTTGTCCGCGCTGCTCAGAAGCCTCGACCTGGGCGTACGAGCGGCGCCGAACGACTCCGCGGCGCCCGCGTCGGCGCGAGCATGGCTCGAAGCTGCGGGCGCGATCGATTGGGGGAACACCACGAGCACCCTCGATGCCACTTCCCCCGAACGATGCGAAACCATGCGCGGGACGCCGCGCCCAGAGCTCCTCGTTGCACGGAAGCGGCGCTCCGCGCTCGGGCTTTGCCAGGATCCGGCAGTCTTGGCCGCGGCCGCGCGAGGCGGAACTCTCCTCGAGCAGCGAGCCGCCCTCACCCGCTTGAGGGACATGGCGCGGGAGACTCCCACCACCGAGCTCTGGTTGGATCCGTTGCTCGCCGCCAGCGAGCCCGAGCTCGAACGCGACGTCCTCACGTGGTTGGCCGAAAAAAGCGGCAGCGCCGCGCGCGAAGCGCGCGCGACGCTCGCCGCGGCGGAGGCGCACCTCACCCGCAGCGAAGCCAAGCTGCGCGCGGCCGTGGACGGCCTCCGAGCGAGAGATCCTCTCGCGGGACAAACCGCCCAAGAGCGCGCCACGCTCTTGCTTCACCTGCGAGGCGCCAGCGACTTCGTTGCAGGCTACATCGCCGACGAGCTCCTCGAGTCGCTCCAACACGGCGACACGAGAGCGACGGCTCGCCTCTTGGTGGGCCTCCGTGCGTCGGCCGATCCTCGGCTGCTCCCCGCGCTCGCCTCCGCACTTCTCGACAGCTCCGACGTCACCGTCCGAGCAGAAGCCGCGCGCGCGTTGGCGCGAATCGACGACCCGCGTACGGCCCCCCTGCTGCGCATGGCGCACCAAACGGCATCGGCACGCGATGAGCGCGTCGCGCTCATCGAAGCCCTCGGCATGCACGGCGAGGTTCAGGACAGCGCCGTCTTGCGTGAGGCGCTGGACTACTACGACGCCCTCTTCGCCACGGGCTCCCCGAAGGAAAGCGCCCCCGCGCGCCGCCCCGGCCAGACGTCAAGTCAGCCAGGAGAGACCGGAGGGCTGGTCGCAGTGCTCGATG
>JAEYVE010000023.1 GCA_023432025.1 Pseudomonadota bacterium | reverse complement strand
CAAAGAGCGCTCGAAGGAGAAGCTCAAACGCGCAATACGTTCAGCTTTCCTACGCGTCCGAACACGGATGCTCGCGAACTGGTTCGCCCACTGCGTTCCGGCTCAGTGCGAGTGATCTTTGCTGTAGTTCCGCACGATCGACACTCTTGCTGCCTGCCGGTGTAGGTCTGCATGCAGAAGATGCAGAATGCTCGCGGTCCCACGTTTTCGGAGAATGCCGAGCCAGACCCGAAGTGCCTGGTGCATGTCCAGCAGTTCTGCGAGGGACTCGCCCGAAGGCCTAGCTGCCGGAGGAGCTCGCTCAGTTCCATCGTTTGCCCGCAACTACAATAGATCTCCGTATCCGGAACCGTCTCCACGTGGCCCCCACACGCCGGACAGGTGAACTGCACGGCTCGGAAGCCCTCGCCGCAAACCAAGCAGGTTCCGTCCTTGACGCTCATGGGCTCGGTGTCGACGACCATCGAGTCGAACTTGCAGGTGGAGCAGTTGCGAACTTCGCGCCCTGAGACGCGAGCCTTTTGCAGCACGGAACCTAGTTGCTCGAATACTACCGCCAGGTAGACATGATTCTGACGAAACTTCGTATCGAGTTCCCCAATTGATGCGTCGACGTCACCCAGCGTTCCCTTCCAATCACCGGCGATCAGTGCACGGAAGATCGCCCAAGCACGACACTGTTCTTTCGCAACTTCAGCGCGCAGAGCATCGTCGTCGCCATCCAACGCGTGGTGGTAGAAATGAAGGACGCGGTTTCGATGTCCGGCCACCGTGTGTAGAAGGGAACGGTTGGTGGGGTCCCACTGGATTCCCGTCACATTCTCGAGTCTCTTGATGGCATCGTGGAAAGCAACGGACTTGAAGTCACCTGCTCTGACCTCCGCGAGAGTCCTTGAGCCGGGCTGATCCGCCACCAGCGACCAATGCTCATGCGCCAGACGCGCCTTCATTAGTAGTTCCAAACCAGAACACAGGTGGATCAGCGCGTCTCCTGGCGCTTGGGCTAGTTCGTCTGCTGCTTGGGCGAGAAACCGGAAAGCGTTGTCCGTCAATCGGTCGCGGATTTCGTTTCGCGTTGTCATGGACCGGCGCGGAACTATACGTTGAATCGGCCCTTGGCGCGTTGCGGCGTCGCGCCCAAGGCCCCAGCCGGCGCACGGCCCGAGCCAAGTCTGGGCCTACGACTTCGTGCACGACGCATGCAACCAACGGTCAGAAGCTCAAATGCCTCATTCTGATCGACGAAGGGACGCGCGAGAGTCTCGCAATCGATGTCGCTGGAAGAAGCCCGTCGAACTAGGGGTCACATCCGTCTTCGTGATCACGATGGGCCGGATCGGGAGGTCCAGGATTGCGTTCTCGGCGCCGCTGAGCGCGGATGCGGGAGTCGATAGTCGTATCGACAAGGATGTTTCCCTCTTCGTCGAACATCAGGACTTCGCTGTCGTCTTTGTCGACGAGTTCCATCAACTCCGTCGCCAGGTCATCGGGGGGCGGCTTGCGATTCATCGGCCCAAATTACTCCAGCTCGCCAATGCGCGGGGGGCACACGCCGCTGCGGGGTGGGGTGCTTGGATGCAACTCCAGCGCGAACTGGGCCGGCGTTGCGAGGACGAGGGCTCCGATGAGCGCCGGGGCGCACTACGAGGGCGTCCCTTGAACCAGCCCCCACCCCCACAAAACACCTCGGGCCGCTTTCGCGGCCCGCATGCATTCGTCAACTGGTGCCTAGGGACGGAATCGAACCGCCGACACGAGGATTTTCAATCCTCTGCTCTACCAACTGAGCTACCCAGGCAACACCCCCGTTTCGGAGGGGCCCGGGTATTACCTCAGGGTTTGCGGGGCGCGCAAGCGGGTTGGAGAAAATTTCGAACGATCGCGCGGGGCTCAGTGAATGATGGGGAGCGCGGTCAGGTTCTCGATGCAAAAGTCGTAGGCCGTTACTTCCGCGGCGCTCGCGACCACCCGCCAGGCGATGCTGGTGATGTCCGAGCGGTCCACGGGGCTCCCGCCCGCGCTGAGGCAGGCGCCGACGATTTCGCTGAACATGACTTGGTTCGAGCCGGCGAGGAGCTGGGTGCCCGAGCAGAAGTCGCCCTGCGAGGTGAGCGCGAAAAAGTGGAGGGCCTCCGGAACGGTGGGGCCGGTCACGTCAAAGGTGAAGCCCAAGAGCCCCGACGCGTCGAAGGACTCGGGCCCGTCGCCCAGCGGCTGGTTGAGGTGCAGGCCCATTTGGGCGCCCCAGGTTTCTTCGAAGCACGTCGTGGCGGGAGGAAAGGGGGTGCACTCGACGTCGACGAGCGCGGTTTCGCCCTCCATGCACATGGAGCTGAGGGTGAAGTTCGAGAACTGCGAGTACTGCGAGATGAAGTCCGCTTGGGCGAAGAGAGCGCCTTGAACGCCCACTTCGTTGCTGGCGCCGTCCACCCAGCCGTCAATGGGGATGAGGGTGTAGCCGCTGGAGAGCAGCTCTTCCTCGCCGAGATCCGTCAGACAGAAGTTGAAACCTCGGGCGCCTCTGCCGCCGGGCACCACCACGGAGGCCGTGGTGATGGCTTCTCCCGTGTAGGCGACGCCTTGGCCCCCGTCCCAGCACTCCGTGCTGAACGCGCCCCACGAAATGGTGCCGCCGGTCGCTGGGATTTCCGCGCACCAGCGTTGGCTCGGCGTGGTGCCCTCGAGCTGCACCCAGAGCGGCGTGTTCGGTTGCTCGTTGGTGAGCTGCACGCGAATGCCCACGCCGCCGGGACGAATGGTACCGAGCGTGTCTTCTCCGCGCGCCTGATTGAGGCGCACGCCGAGGAGGGCCGAGCCCACGGCGTCGGCCGAAGCCGCCACCTCGCCCGTGACGCAGAAGGGCTCTCCGGGCGGCAGGTCGTCGAAGTTCGCTGGTGAAATGGTGGCGCCGTCCGCGCTGGTAAAGGCGTGACCGCGCCAGGTGCCGGACTCGTAGTAGCCGCCCAGCTCGGTGTTGTTGCCGCCGCCGGTGCCACCGGTGCCGCCGGTGCCGGGCTCCGTGCCGCCGGTGCCGCCAGACGCGCCCGTGCCGTCGGTACCGCCCGTGCCCCCTGAGCCGCCGGTGCCGCTACTGCCGCCGGTGCCGTCCGGTACCTCCACGGTGATGGGCGTGCCCGTCACGGAAGACCAGGGGCCGCAGGTGGGGTGCTCGGGCGTTTTGGTGGGGCACGAGTTGGACAGAACGAGCTCCAGAGTGCTTTCGCTCTCTTGCAGCCTTTCGCAGACAGCGGGCGGCAAATGCACCACGCCGTCTTCCTGGCGCCAGCCGCCTTCTTCGTCCAAATCGAGCGGCACGTAGCACGCGGAGTCTTCGTCTTCTCCGCACACGCCCTCTCCGCCGGGACCGGTGGCGATGCCGAAGTTCAGTTGCGTGGGATCGAGCTCGTCTTCGCTTTCTGTGAGCTCCTGCCAGGCTTCCAAAGAGAACGTGCACTCGTCCAGATCGAGCGCGCTTGCCGGCAGCGTGTGGTGGAGCGTAAGGCAGGGGACGGTGTCGAAGCACGCGCCGCCGCCGTCCTCCGTGGCGCCGCCGAAGACGCGCGCCTTTTCGAAGGTGGGCAGCTTCGACGAATCCACCTTGTCGGGGACGCAGCGGCCGTTGACCGCGCTCTGCGTGTCGCCGTTCTCGAGCTTGGGACAGGTGGAAACGTAGGCGCGGTCTTTGTACGAGACGCGCGCCGAAGTCGGAGGGCTGTCCTCCTCGACCGTGCTGTCCGCTTCGACCATGCCGTCCTCCTCGACCATGCCGACGCTGAGCCACTGAATGGGGACGCGGAGCAGCGCTTCGCGATCTTTGGGGACGGTCGTAATGACCTGCCGCAACGTGCGCGCCGTGCTGTTTTGGAACGAAATGACCTCGATGGTGACGGGGTTCGAGGCCTCTTTGGGGGGCAGAAGCGTCAGCGTGGCCGGAATTTGCAGGCCGCTGGGGCCCACGTCGTAGGTGTGCTCGTGCTTCACGTCTCCGTAGACGGAGATTTTGATGCGCACCTGATCCACGTTTTCCGGGACGGCCATGTCCGTTTGCACGGCCAAAACGAGCCCCGCCTTCGTTTCCTCCGAGGAACAACCACCCGCCGTGAGCGCGGTGACGGCGGCGAGCAAGACGTGATGAGGGCGGAGCTGGTGCATGGTGTCTCGCGGACGTGGGGCGGGGAGGCTCTGGTTTAGGGGGCGGGCTCGCTCGTGATGGACCAGGGGCCGCACGTCGGTGTGCGCGCCGTCTTGGTGTCGCAGCTGTCGGACTGCACCAGCTCGGGTGCCGACGGGAGCTCGAGTTTTTCACAGAGCGCGGGCGGGAAGTGCACCGTGTCGCCTTCCAAGCGCCAACCCGTGACGTCGTCTTGGTCCAGCGGAATGAAGCACTCTCCGGCGTCGCCTTCTTCGCAAATGCCGTCGCCGCCCGGGCCCAGCGCGACCGCGAGGTTCAGGGTGCCGAGCTGGGCGCCGCGTAGCTCCGAGGCAGGCGCGGTACAGCTCTCCAGATCCAGCGCGTCGCCCACCGCGTTTCGCTTGGCAAAACACGCCGTGGTGTCGAAGCAGCGACCGCTGCCGTCCGCGGTGCCTCCGCCGTACACGTCGCTGTCCGCGTAGTCCGGCAGCGTGGACGCATCCACCTTGTCCGAAGCGCAGCGCCCCGCGACGCAGCTCTGTCCGGTGGGGCAGCTCGACGTTTCGGAGCCAGCGGTGACGGCCTCGACTTGGCCGTCACACAGCCACTCCACCGGCATGCGCAAGAGAGCCTCTCGCGAGTCCGGTACTTGCGTGTCCACGCGGCGCAACGTGCGAGCTTCGCCGTTGGCCTGGTACGAAATCACACGCACCGTCACGTTGCCGGGGCCGCTTTCGGCAGGCAACACGACGAGAGTCGCCGGCAGGAGCAGCTCGCCTTCTCCGATCCGGAGCGTGGAGCCGAAGCGCACGTCCCCCTTGGCCGAGACCTCCAAACGAACTTGGTCGATGTCCTTGGGGACGGAAAAGTCCGTTTGGATGCTGACGATGAGGCCCGCTTTGTCGGTGTCCTCCGCGGCGCAACCGAGCGCGCTCCCGAGGACGACGCCGAGGGCAAGAAGGGAAGAGTAGGGTTTGATCATGCGGAGCGTGCTCGGCTCAGTCGAGGCTGACTTGGCCCGGCGAAATGGTGCCCATGGTGGAGACCGTCGTGGTTTCTTGCGGCTTGAAGAGCAAGAACGCGCCGATGCCGCCGGCGATGGCGAGCGCGCTGCCGCCCAAAATCCACGGCCACGGCCCCATGCCGGTTTCCTGCCGATCGACGTTGGACAAGGACACGCTGACGCTGCTCGTTTGCTGGTCCACGACGTTCACGTCGGACTCGTACGGCTTTTTCTCGGGCGCGGTCACGCGCACGCGGTGCACGCCGCTGGGGAGCACGCCTTCCCATTGCCCCACGCCGACGATTTTTCCGTCCACATAAATCTCTTCGCGAGGGCCGGCCACGACGCGCAGCTTGCCTTCGTGGCGCAGCTCTTGAAGCGCGAACGACACGTCCGTGGCGCGTCCGCCGACGAGCTCGAGCGTGCGTTGCTGCGCCAGGTAGCCTTCCAGCTCCGCGCTGATGACGTGGTTGCCCATGTCCACGCTGATGGGGCCCGGGAGCGGAGACTTGCCGACCGCTCGCCCGTCCACGAGCACCGTGGCTCCCGAAGGAGTGACGGTGACGGTGAGGGCGCTCACGAATGAAGCAATGGCGCCCAAGAGCGCCTCGGCGCTGGCGCGATCGTCCGCGGTGAGATAGTCCCCGCCTTCGGCCAAGTAGCGCGTGACCAGGCGCTGCACGTTGGCGTAGCGCCGCAGGTTTTTCTCACAAACCGCGATGTTCCAGAGCAAGCGCGGATCTTGCGCGAGCTCGAAGGCGTGGTTGAACTTGGTGACGGCGCCTGCGTAGTCCCCGTCTCGGTAGAGGAGCGAGGCGGACTCGTACTCGGCCAAGGCTTCGCCCGTGAGCGTTTCTGCCAGGGGCTTGGGCGGGGTCGTGGGCGCTGCTTTCGCAGTCGCTTCTGCGGCGGGTGCTTGCGCGGCGGGTGCTTGCTGCTGTGCGGGGGCTGCGGGAGAGGCCGCCGTTTGCGCCCAGGCAAGCTGTGGAAGGCCGAAGGTGGCGAGGAGTGTCCAAGCGATGCAGGAGCGAGCGATGATGCGCACGGCGTGTCCTTCTTTGCGGCCACGACTGCTCGCTTCGAGTGAGGAGCGAGCAGCAGGGAGCCCCGAAATACTCGGGCGTTCTTACCAGCGGAACGCTTCTGACGGCTAGTCCTGTCCGACGCTCGTCTCGCGCAAAATCCATCGCGCCGGGACGCGGCGCTGTGGTGCGGCGCTGTGGCGCGGAGCGCGGTGCCCGCGCCACCGTACAGCTCACACTTCGACTTACTTGATGTCGATGTCGAGCGGGTTCGACTTTTTCGGCTTGGCGGGCGTCGCGGCCTTTGGCGGCTCAGGTGGGCGCGCGGCTGTCGATGTGGGCGCGGGAGATGCGCTCTTGGCGGCGGCGGTCTTCGCGCTCTTGGGTGCGGGGCGAGCGGGCGACGTGCTCGTTGGCTCCGCCGAAGTCGCGGGGGGTGTTTCGGGAGGTGCGGCAGCGGCTTCCGTAGCGGTTTCGACGGGAGCGGCGGCGGGCGCCGCAGAAGGAGCCGCAGGCGCCGCTACGGGCTCCGCGGGGGCGGAGGCGGCCGCGGCCGCGGCCTCGGGCTGGAGCGCGGACTGCGCTGCCGCGCTCTCGGGCGTGCTGGGCGTACGCAGCGCGAAATAGGCGCCCAAGCTGAGCGCCACGAAGCCTCCCAGCGCGCCCAGCACCAGCCCCACGGGGCTCTTTTTCGTGGTGGGCGTGGCGGAGGCTGCCGTTTTGCTGGCTTCCGTCCAGGCGCCTTGCGTGCCTTGCTGCGTGTGCTGGAGCTCGGGCGGAGGAGAGGAGCGCAGTACTTGCTCCGGCAGCGCCGACACGCGACTGCGAGGCGCTTGCGCGGCGAACGGCTCGAGCGCCGCCATCAAATCCGAAACGGTCGCGTAACGCGCGTTCGGATCCTTTTCCAAGCAACGTTGGACCACCGCCGAGAGAGCCGGCGGCAGCTCGGGGCGCAGCGTGTGAATGGGCGGCGGCGTGAGCGCCAGAATTTGCCCGCAGATTTCCGGCAGCGCCTCACCGGTGAAGGGGCGCGTGCCGGTGAGCGCCTCGTACGCAATGACGCCGAGCGCCCAAATGTCCGCGCGTGAGTCGACCTCTTTGGGGCGCGTCATTTGCTCGGGCGACATGTAGAGCGGCGAGCCCATGAGCGTGGAGGTTTGCGTGAGCGCGCTGTCGCCGGGCTGCTGCACCTTGGAAATGCCGAAATCCAAGACCTTGACGGTGACGCGCCCGTCCCGCCTCTTGGAAAGAAACAGATTGGCCGGCTTCAGGTCGCGATGAACGATGCCGTGCTGGTGCGCCTCGACGAGCCCCAGGCACGCTTGCAAGAGGTACTCGACGACGACCTCGGGGGCGGGCAGGCCGCGCGCCAGCGCGTTGTCCAGATCCTCGCCCTCCAGGTACTCCATGACCATGTAGGGCAGGCCGTCTTCCAGAGCGCCCACGTCCGACACGCGCACCACGTGCTCGCTGCGAATTTGTGCAGCGGCGCGCGCCTCGCGAAGGAACCGCTGCACGGCTTCGGGGTGCTTGGCGATGTCGGCGTGCACGAACTTGAGCGCGACACGTTGGTCGAGCTGAAGGTGCGTGGCGGCGACGACCGACCCCATACCACCCACGCCCAGCACGTGGTCGACCCGGTACTTGTCCAGAAGTACCTGTCCGGGTTGCCACCGGGTTTCAGTTGCGGTCGCGCTCATCTTGGGCGGCCGATGGTAGCGCCCGGAGCCCACGGCGCCAAACGAACTCGACCGGGCGCTCAGGGGGCGCCTCGCGGGGCGTGGCCTTGCGGCGCTACTATGCGGGTCCCCATGGTCGGCCTCGACTCCCCGCACAATCCTTATGCTTCGGTTGCCTACTTCAATCAGATTTTGCAGAAGGCCATCGCGGCGGGGGCTCGGGACATCCATCTGAAGGTCGGCCAGCCGCCGGGCGCGCGGGTGCGAGGAGACCTCATTTTCTTTCGCATCGAGCCGCTCCGGCCGGAGCACACGCGCGCCGTGGCGCAGCATTTGTTGCGTGACACGGAGGTCCTCGCGGGCCTCTCGGAGCTGCACGAGCACGACACGTCGTACGAGGTGGAGGGTCTCGGGCGCTTCCGCGTGAACATCTATCGGCAGCGGGCCAGCCTGGCGATCGTCCTTCGTGTGATCCCGCTGAAAGTACCAACTTTGGACGAGCTGGGCGCTCCCCCAGCGTGCCGCAGCTTGGCGGAAAAGGACCGGGGATTGGTCTTGTGTGTGGGGGCCGCCGGCAACGGCAAGAGCAGCACGCTCGCGGCCATGATCGACCACATGAATCAGAGCCTCGCGCGTCACGTCGTGACCATCGAAGATCCAGTGGAGTTCATTCACGTCGACAAAAAGTGCTCCATCAGTCAGCGAGAGGTCGGCTTCGACACAAAGAGCTTTGCCTGCGCGCTGCGCGCCGCTCTGCGACAAGATCCGGACGTGATTCACGTGGGCGAAATCCGTGACCGCGAAACCATGGAAATTGCTCTAAAAGCCGCAGAAACGGGCCACTTGGTGCTCTCCACGCTGCACACGCCGGACGTGGCGCGCACCATGAATCGCATCATTTCGCTCGCGGACGGCGGCGGAGGAGACTTGCGTGAGCGTTTGGGCGACGCTGTGCAAGGCATCATCGCGCAGCGTCTTTTGCCGCGAACGGATGGCAAAGGCATGGTGCTCGCCGCGGAGGTGCTCGTGGGCACCGGCTCGGTGCGCGAAAGCATCAAGCGCCCCCAAGGCAATCCCTCCTTGAAAGAGCTCATGCAGCAGGGCGCCTCCATGTACGGGATGCAGACCTTTGAAATGCACATCAAGGGCCTCATGCAGCAGGGCCTGGTGAGCGTGGAAACCGCGCGGTCCGCCATCGGCTTCTGAGCAGCTGTCAGGGGCGGGGCAGGGCCGCTTGGGCTGCCCGGGGACCTCGGGGCTCGTGAGGCGGGCTTCGCTGGGCGGGCGCTCGGCCTATGGACGCGGCCGGGTCGGGAAGCTACACCCCGCGGCGATGTCCCTTCCCGGTGCTGAACAAGCCTCGATCCGCCACGACTGGACGCTCGCCGAGGCGCGTGCCCTGCACGATTTGCCCCTCTTCGAGCTGGTGGATCGGTCTCGCGCGGTTCACTTGGCGCACCACGCCAAGGCCGAGGTGCAGCTCTGCACGCTGCTCAGCGTGAAAACGGGCGGCTGCCCCGAGGACTGTGCGTACTGTCCGCAGTCGTCGCACCACCAGGCCGTCGAGGGCGAGGCCATGCTCAAGCTGGACGACGTGATGAGCGCCGCCCAGCGAGCGCGCGAGCAAGGCGCCACGCGCTTCTGCATGGGCGCGGCGTGGCGTCAGGTGAAGGACGGTCCGGCGTTCGATCGCGTCTTGGACATGGTCCGCGGCGTGAAATCGCTCGGCATGGAGGCCTGCGTGACGCTCGGCATGCTCACCGAGGAGCAGGCTCAGCGCCTCAAAGAGGCGGGCCTGGACGCCTACAATCACAACCTGGACACGTCGCGCGAGCACTACAAGTCCATCATTTCCACGCGCCAGTTCGACCAGCGCCTCGCCACGCTGCGCAACGTGCGTAAATCCGGCATCACGGTGTGCTCCGGCGGCATCATCGGCATGGGCGAAAGCATCGACGACCGCTGCATGATGCTCATCGAGCTCTCACAGCTCGATCCGCACCCGGAGAGCGTCCCCGTGAACGCGCTCGTGCGCGTCGCCGGCACGCCGCTCGAAGCACTGCCGCCGATCGATCCGCTGGAGCTCGTGCGCATGATCGCGCTCGCTCGCCTCATGATGCCGCGCTCCAAGGTGCGCCTCAGCGCCGGACGCCAAGAGCTCACGCGCGAGGCGCAGCTCTTGTGCCTCTACGCCGGCGCCAACAGCGTATTTTACGGCGACAAGCTCCTCACCACGCCCAATCCGGAAGAGAACGAAGATCGAGCGCTCATCGAGGCGGCCGGCCTCACGCCGGAGGCGCCGCGCGGTTGTGGTGGCGGCTGCGATCACGCCGGTCACACGCACGCGCCCGCCGCGGAGTGAGCACGGCGCGTCCCCACGGGCCGCGTGAGGCGGAGTGAGCACGGCGCGTCCCCACGGGCCGCGTGACCAGGCGGAGCGTTTGGAGTCGCTCCGCCTGGCGTGAGTTCAGTTTTCTTTTTCTCTCGACGCAGGCGCGGCGTAGCTCGGTCGCTCCCGCGGTCCCGGCGTGGTTTCTCTTCGCTCGGTTGACGCGGCGATGCGTGGACCCAGTGCGGGAGCACCGCGCTGCGTCGCGCTACGCCGCCTCCCCCCAACCTCGTCGTTCGATGTTTCGTTGCGCGGCGCGAAGCGCGTCAACTCGCCGCGAGGCGACGACGGCGACGCGCCACTGCGGCCAAAACCAGGCCCACCATGAACGCCGACAGCGCGGGCCCCCGCGCGTCCTTTGGCGTGGGGCGGCCGGGCGCGGTGGAGCAACAGCCGCTTTCGTCCGGGGCGCACTCCGCCGAAAAGCCGTGGCGTGGCTCACAGCTCGAGCTGGCTGCTTCCACGGTGGGATCGAAAATGGCGCACACGCCCGCTTCGTCGTCCGGAGACAGCGTGCGCATGTGCACTTGCCCGAACGCGTAGCCCGGATTCATCGTCGAGCGGGGGACGAGCGTGTGGCTGAGGCCGAGAAAATGGCCGGCCTCGTGCGTGACGATGGACGCGAGATCGTAGGCAACCTGGTGGTCGCCCGTGGTGAGCGGGACGTTCTCCGAGTTGATTTCGACGTCCACGTCGTAAATTTCCCCGGTTTCCGGGTTGAACGACAAGGCCGTGACGGCGAGCGCGGTGGACGGCACGTCGTCGTCGAGCGCGTCGGTGTCGTACTCCCAGCCTTCGTCGCGGAACATCCAAATGTTCGCGTTGGGGTGGGCTTGGTTGTACTCGGCTTGCCCGCAGGTGACGGAGCCCAAATCCGCCACTTCCAGGTTGGGCGAGCCGGATTCACAGCGGGCGGAGCTCCACTTTTGGAAGGCTTCGGCGACGACGTCGTGCGCTTGGTCGTACGGAATGCCGCGGAGCGGCGAGCCCTCTTCGTGCACGCCGAACGAAACGCACGACGACTTCCAAAACAGGGGGAGCCCCGGCGCGTTGCATTGGGCGCAAACCCGAGCTCCGTCCACCTTGGGATCACACGTGGTGGTGCGGCAGTAGGCGGCGGCGGGCGCCGCGAAGCCGAGCAGAGTGAGGGAGAGCGCCGCGGGAACGAGGCGCGAAGCAAAGCGGCGAGGGCTCATTGGAGCTCTCCGCGGATCAGGCGGGTGGCCTCGCCGAGCGTGCGGTGGTGAAGCTTGTCGACGGCGGCGTCCTGGGCGTCCACGAGCGTGTCCAACTGCGGGCTTCTGAGCAGGCGAAAGTCGGTTTTTCCTTCGCGTTCCACGAGGTAATGGCCCTGCGCCATGGCGGTGACCCGCCGTGCTCCGGCGACGGCCTTTCCGAGAAAGAGCACGCAGTCCTCTTCCGTGCCCAGGGCCGCTTCCCCGTGAACGAGCTGCGCGATGCCCTCCAGCCGGCCGCCCCAGGTCCGGACGAGGACCTCCTTTTCCCGTTCCGTCCGGCCCAAATCTTCCGTCACCAGGACCCGGGTATAGGTGACGATACGCTTTCGTCCGCCCGTAACCTCCCATTGGGAGTAGTAGTCCTGCGGCACGCCTCGCACGATGCGCGAGCTTCCGCGGCTGAGCTCACGCAGGGTCAGCGCCCGCGCGACGCTGGCGCTCGCCACGGAGGGGAGCCCGATGGATAGGGTACCGGCGGCCAAGCCGAGCAACGCGGCGCGGCGGGGGAGGGCGATCATACCGCGCCACATGTAGCACAGGAGCGGTCCGGTCGGACTAGCCGTGAGTGTCTCGTCGGCGGGGGTCTTTGCGCTATAAAGCAGCGCCCCGATGCTTGGTCCTGCCCCGTCCCCGCAAGCGCTCCCATTTCGCCCGAATTCGCCGACGCTCGCGGCGGAGATCAAGGAGTACATGGCGCGCCATCGGCGCGGCGTGGAGGAGCTCATCGAGGCGGGGGATGACGGCGCGGGTTTGCGCGCCAGCGCGCAATGGGCGCGTGTGTTCGACGGCCTCGTGAGCGCGCTCTTCGGCAGCATGCGCGGGGTGGTTGGCACGGAAAAAGTTTGGAAGCAGCTGTCTTTGGCCGCGGTCGGCAGCTGGGGGCGCGGCGGCCTCGGCTTCAAGAGCGACCTGGACGTGCGCATTCTCTGCAACGGCGCAAGCTCCAAGGTCGCGCCGGTGGCGGAAGCGCTGCTCTACCCGCTCTGGGACGCGGGGCTCAGCATTGGCCACCAGGTCGTCACGCAGAGCGAAATGGTAGCGCTCGCAAAAAAGGACCTGCCCACCGCCACCACCCTGCTCGACTGGCGATTTTTGTGCGGGGACGAAGCGGCCGCCAACAAAATGCTGGAAAAGGCGTTCGAAACGGTCTTTTCGAGCAGCAACATCCACAAGTTCCTCGAACAAATCGGTCAGCAGGCCGATGAGCGTCGTCACCGCTTTGGCGACTCGGTGTACTTGCTCGAGCCGGACGTAAAGAGCGGTCAAGGCGGCCTTCGGGATTTGGACGTCATGCACTGGACGGGGCTGGCGCGCTGGCGCGCTCGCGGCATCAAGTCCCTCGTGAACATCGGCGTGCTCTTGCCCCGCGAATACGAGCAGCTCGAGCAAGCTGCCCGCTTTTTGTACCGCGTGCGCAACGTGCTGCACCTGCGCACCAAGCGTCGGACGGATCGTTTGAGCTTCGACCGTCAGGAGGAGCTGGCGCAGGTCATGGGTTACGGCACCGGCGGCCCCGGCGTCGAAGGCCTCATGAGCGACTACTATCGTCACGCGCGCGTCATCTCGAACGCACGCGAGACGCTTTTGATGCGCGCCGCGCCACCGCCCAAAAAGCGGCAGCGCGAGCAGTCGCTCGGCAACGGCGTGAAGCTCTTCGGCGAGGCCGTCACCTTCGAGGACCCGAACCGCCTCATGGCGGAGCCGGCGCTCGCGCTGCGTCTGTACACGGAGGCCGTGCGGCGTGAGCTCCCGGTGTTCCGCTTTGCGCGGGACGCGGTGGCGCGCGCCACGACGAGCGACGAGTTTTGCGAGCGGCTCCGCAAGAGCGAGGAGGCCGCGCGCCTCTTCCGGCGCCTCGTGCGAGCAGTGCGTCGCACCCGCTTTCGTGACGGCTCCGTGCTCGGAGAGCTCCACGACGTGGGGCTCCTGCTCGCCATGGTGCCGGAGTTCGCGCCGGTGGTGGGGCGCGTGCACCACGACATCTATCACGTGTACACCGTGGACGTGCACTCGCTCGCCGCGGTGGACCGCCTGCGCGCGCTGTCACGAGGCGAGCTGGCCGAGGAGCACCCGCTCGCCTCGCGTTTGGCGGCGGAGGTGGCTCGGCCGCAGGTGCTCTTCATGGCCGCGCTCTTGCACGACATCGGCAAGGACATTGGCGGCCGTAACCACTCGCAGCGCGGCTTCGAGCTGGCGCGCACCATTTTGGAGCGCTTGCACGTGCAGGAGCACGACATCGTCGAGGTGCAGCACCTCGTGCTCAAGCATCTGCGGATGTATCACGTTGCCTCGCGCCGAGACTTGGACGATCCGCAGACGATCGAGAGCTTTCATCAGGAGGTCCACGGCCCCGAGGGCCTGAAGGAGCTCTACCTGCTCACGCTGGCGGACGTGTCCACCACGAGCCCGCAGGCGCTCACCAGCTGGAAGGCGCGCATGCTGGAGGAGCTGTACTTGGCCACGGAAGAAACGTTCCGCGGCCTGCCTCCGCGCACCGAGCAGCGCGCAGAAGGCATTCGTCAGGCGGTGCTCACGCTCTGCCCCGCGGAAGGGGAGCGCGAGTTTCTCGACTACTTCTTGCAGGCGGTGCCCGAGCGTTACCTGTACGCCAACGAGCTGGAGAGCATCGTCGCGCACTCGCGCTTCGTGCGCCAAGCTCAAACGAAGCGCTTTACGGCGAGCGTCATGGGGCGGGACGAGCCGTACGTGGAGATCGGCATCGTCGCAGACGATCGTCCGGGCCTCTTGGCCATGATTACGGCGGCGCTCGCGGCGAATCGTCTGCGCGTGGCCAGCGCACAAATTTACTCCTGGGTGGACTCGTACGGCCGCCCGCGCGTCCTCGACTTGTTCTGGGTCAGAAGCGGCGGAGATACGGCGGCGGTCACGGACGCGCTGCCCAAGGTCGAGCGAGATTTCGAGCGCCTCTTGAGCCAAGAGGTCACGCCCGAGCAGCTCGTGGATTCGCGGCGTCCCTCCACGGTGTGGGACCAAAGGCCCGCGCCGGACGTCGTCACGGCCGTCAGCATCGACAACCGCTCGGGCTCTGCGCACAGCATTCTCGAGGTGACCACCCGGGACCGACCGGGGCTTCTGTTTCGCCTGGCCAACGTCATTCAGGGCGAGGGCCTCAGCATTGCGCTCGCGAAAATCAACACCGAGGGCAATCAAGTGGCAGACGTCTTCTACGTGAGCGATGCGGACGGCCAAAAGCTGACGGACGTCGCGCGGGTGGAAGAGTTGAAGACGCGCATCGTCGATACGATCGACAGCCTCGCGCTCCAGGAACGCAGCGGGGCCAAGTAGCGGCGAGGGGCCCAGCTCTGCTGGGCCTCGAAGCATTCGGGTGGGCGGCAAGCGGTGGATAGGGAGAGAACATGAGCATTCAGCATCGAGGTTCGAAGGGTTTTGGCGCGGCGCGGAGCGCGGCGCGTGTTCTGTCGGGCTCGGCGCGTGGGGCGCTGCGGGCGGGCGTCCTCGTCGGAGTTTTTGGGACGTTGACGGCGTGTGGCGGCTCGTCCACGCCGGCGCAGTCGCCGGACGACACCGCGCTCCTCGAAGACTCGCCTTCGGACGGTGCCGCCGCGGCCTCGAGCGGCGCGGTGCAGCAGGGCATTGACGCGCTCCAGGCGCAGGACTTCGAAAAGGCCAAGCAAATCTTGGCGGACGCCCATGCCAAGGACCCGAAAGATCCTCAAGCTGCGTTTTATTACGGCGTGGCCCTGGAGGGCACCGGAGAAGCGGACGCCGCCGTCGCCGCGTATCGCCAAGCGCTCACGCTGGATCCCAAGCTGTCCGAGGCAAGCCAAAACCTCTCGGCCTTGCTCCTCGAAAAGGGCGACGTCGAAGGAGCTCTCGCGGTCGTCGACGCTGGGCTCTCACAAACCCCCGACAATCCCGTGCTGCTCACCAACCGCGCCGTGGCGCTGGACGCCGCAGGCTCACCGGAGGCGGTCGGCGCTTACGCCAAAGCCGTAGAAAAGTCCCCGGACAACGGTCGCGTTCGTTACAGCTACGCGCTCGCGCTGGCCAAGGCCAACAAGCCCAGCGAGTCGCTCGCCGAGCTCAAGAAAATCCCCACGTCCGAGCCGGATTTCGCCGCAGCCGTCGCCGGCGCGTACAAGCAGCTCGGCGCGTTCGACGACTGCATCAAGGTGCTGGACGCGGCGCTCGCCAAGCAGGCCAACCCGGAGCTCTGGATGCGCCGCGGTACGTGCAACCAAGGCAAAAACGACGGCGCTGCGGCGGTCGCCGATTTCAAGAAGGCGCTTTCGCTGGACGCCAACTTCGCGGCCGCGCACTACTACTTGGGTCGAGAGCTCGCCAGTCAAGGCAAGTTCGAAGAGGGCCGCGCGGAGCTCAAGAAGGCGGCAACGCTCGGTGCCGGTACACCAGTCGCGGCTGCCGCCGATAAAAGCCTGAGCGAGCTGGAAGCAGCAGCCAAAAAGACCCCCAAGAAGAAGTGAACGAGGGGGGCAGCATGACGAGCTTGTTTTGTTCGGGGCAAAAGGTGAGCGCCGCGGGGCATTCGGCCTCGCTCCGTTGGACGCTGGCTCTGGCGCTTTGCACGGCGCCTTTTGCGCTTTCGTGTGAGGCCAGTAGCGACAGCGACGACGCGTCTTCCGGCACTGGCGGCGCTGCGTCGGGCGGCGTGAGCTCGACGTCGGGCGGGACAAGCTCGACGTCGGGCGGCGCTTCGTCGGGGGGTTCTTCGTCGGGTGGTTCTTCGTCGGGTGGCGCTTCGTCGGGCGGCGCTTCGTCGGGCGGCGCTTCGTCCGGCGGCTCCTCCTCGGGCGGAGCGAACAGCGGGGGAGGCACGGGCGCCTGCACCGCGAACGTGGACTGTCAGCTGGATCCACCGCCAACGACGGGAGATCCGCGTCAGGATTGCGTCAACCGCATCAACCAGTTTCGGCAAGAGTGCCTTTGTTTGGCGCCGCTCGAGCGCTGGACGGAGGGAGAGAGCTGTGCGGACGAGCAAGCGGAGTACGACGCCGCTAGCAATCAGCCGCACGCTGGCTTCTCGGACCAGATTTGCGAGCCCGGTGGGTGGGGGCAAAACGAGTGTCCTGGGTACCGCTCGGAGCAGCAGGTCATTGGCCTGTGTCTCCAACAAATGTGGTCCGAGGGGCCACCGCCGAGCGAGTCGTGCAGCGGGCAGTGTTTTCAGGAGCACGGTCATTTCATCAACATGACCAACCCTGACTTCAAGCGCGTGGCGTGTGGGTTCTTTACGACGGCGTCCGGGGACCTCTGGGCGGTTCAGAACTTCTCGAACTGAGGCGGGCCGCTCGGAGTGACGTTTCCGGCGGCGCGCCGTCGGGTTCACTCCCGTGCGCGAGTGCGCGCTTCTGCGTTCCCGCGATTGCGCGCCGGCAAAAATCGGGCGATGGGAAGCGGGGCGGGGCCAGCAGGGCCCTGCTCTCCTCATCGCCGCATGTCCACCCACGCCGCATCCTCCGAGCCCTCCACCACGCGCCGGCTCGATCGCCGTGACATCCGCACGCTGTGCCTCGCGGCGCTGGGCGGAGCGCTCGAGTTTTACGATTTCGTCGTCTACGTGTTCTTCGCGGTGACGATTGGCGGGCTCTTTTTCCCGCCCAACATCCCGGAGTGGCTCCGTCAGTTTCAAACCTTCGGCATTTTCGCCGCGGGGTATTTGGCGCGTCCTCTCGGCGGAATCATCATCGCGCACTTCGGCGATTTGCTCGGTCGCAAGCGCATGTTCACGCTGAGCATTCTGCTCATGGCCGTGCCCACGCTGACCATGGGCCTCTTGCCCACGTACGCAACGCTCGGCGTGGGCGCGCCGCTCTTGCTGCTCGCGATGCGCGTCTTGCAAGGCGCGGCGATCGGCGGCGAGGTGCCGGGCGCTTGGGTGTTCGTGTCCGAGCACGTGCCCGAGCGTCGCACGGGGCTGGCGGTGGGCACGCTCACAGCGGGGCTCACGGCGGGAATTCTGCTGGGCTCACTCGTGGCGACGGCCATCAACAAGGTGTTTTCTCCCGAAGACGTGAGCGCCTACGCCTGGCGCATTCCGTTTCTCTTGGGCGGAGTGTTCGGTCTCTTCGCCATCTACTTGCGGCGCTTCTTGGAGGAAACGCCCGTGTTCAAGGAAATGCACGCGAAGAAGGCGCTCGCCAAAGGCCTGCCCTTGAAGGCGATCTTGCGCGAGCACTTGGGCGCCGTCGTCCTGTCCATGCTGATGACGTGGGTGCTCTCGGCCGCCATCGTCGTCGTGATTCTGTTCACCCCCACGTATCTGCAGCAGCAGTTCGGCGTCGCGCCTGCGCTCGCGCTCGAGGCAAACAGTCTGGCCATCGTGGCGCTCACGGCGGGCTGCGCCGCCTTCGGATCGGCGGCGGATCGCTTCGGCAGCAAATGGACGTTGGCCGTCGGCAGCTTGGGTCTCTTGGCGTCGAGCTACGCGTTTTACGGCAGCTTGCCGGCGTCCTCCGAGATGCTCGTGGCAGGCTACGCGCTGGTCGGCTTCTTCGTGGGCACGGTGGGCGCCATTCCGTTCGTTCTCGTGCGAGCTTTCCCTCCTGCGCTGCGGTTTTCGGGGCTCTCGTTTTCGTACAACGTGGCGTACGCCATCTTCGGCGGGCTCACGCCGGTGATGCTCACACTGTGGCTCAAGAGCGAGCCGCAGGCGCCGGCGCACTACGTCGGTCTGCTCGCCGCGCTCGGTGTGCTGCTTGCCTTCGTGCCGGTCCCGAAGCACGCCGAGACGCGTGCGGAGGTGAACGCGGTGCCTGCGAGCTGAGCTTTCGCGGCGAGGTTCGCTCGCCGCGATGTTTCAGTCGAGCCGAGCGAGGAAAGACCGTTCGGTGTATTCGGGCTGTTGGATCGTGGCTGTGCCCAGGATCACCTTGCCGTTTTCGCTGACGTCGTTAGCGGACTTCAGGGCCCAGGCGTTCGCGGCACCGGTGGGCAGGCGATCCACGAGGGGTTGGATTTCTGCGTCGATCCCGGTCCAGACCGCGGCGACGCTGTTGTTTCCGACGATGAGGGAGCCATCACTCGTCATCGCGCGTGGGTTGCCTACCGTGTAGACCCCGGTTTCCGTATTGTGAAGCGTGCGCGCGCCCTCGGAGTCCCCCCAATAGACCGCGAGGCCCTCCGTGGTCGTCGAGCACGAGCCGATGGCGAGTGACCCATCGAAAGAGAGCGCCTCGACCCTGCACTGGGTTGCCTGCGAAAGAGGGATCAAGATCACGAACCCCGTGTCTTCGTTCCAAACGAACGCCCTCACGTACGAGCTCTGAAAGCAAGCACCGCCGATCGTCCTTCCGTCGGCGCTGATCGTGCTGGCGCTACAAGCCATCACCCCATCGGCAACGCCGAGCTCTTCGAGCTCTCCGTCCACCCAGCGCACCACGTTCCCGTCGCAGGTGCCGGCGACGAAACGCCCGTCCGGGGTGACGCTGGTCGCCGCGCAAGCCTTGTATCCCTCCGGCATTTCCATGAGGGTGATCCCCGTGCCGCTCCAGCGCACCGCTCGCGACGTGTCGTTCAAGGAGCTCTCTCCAAAGACGACCCGTCCATCGGAACTGACCGCGTGGGCGACGCTGCCGAGATCTCCAACGTACGAACCGAGGAGCCTGACTTCGCCGTCTACGTACTTCACGGCCCGCCCGTAGGCGTCCTTTCCTACGACGACGCTGCCGTCCGCGCTGAGGGCGCTGGCGGTGAACCCTTCCGGCAAGAGCTCGAAGCGAAGCTGGTCACAGTGCCTGCCCGCGTGCGTCGGCACGCCGCTACAATCACACTCGTAGCTGCCCGGAGTGTCTACGCACTCGCTGTCATTTTCGCAGGGCGAGTCCGCACATTCGTCGATGTCGTCCTCGCACGTGTCGCCCGTGTAGCCCGTGCCGGAGCAGTCGCACGAAAAGGTTAGTTCGTCCTCGATGCACGCGCCGCCGTGCTCGCAGACGGTGTCGCCGCATTCGGACGAAGTGGTTCCGCCCGAGCCGCCCGTTGCGCCGCTTCCTTTCGAGCCCCCGGAGCTCTTTGCGCCGCCCGAGCCCTGAGCGCCCGAGCCCTGAGCGCCCGAGCCCTTGCCACCCGAGCTGCTGCCCGCGGCGCTCGTTGCGCCAGCTTGACCGCCCGTTTCGTCGCCCGACGAAAAATCCCGATCGGGCGCGGAGCAGGCATGACTCAGCGCTAACGCCACACCACCCAGTACGATAGCAACGCCCCGCCTCGCGCTCCCCTCGAACAATCTCATTCTCACATCTCCCCAACGGAGCGGTCCGTCGTCAAGAACAAAGCAAGCCCCCGCCCCAGCATCGCTAACCTTCGGCTCTCGGGATCTCGACGAGCATCGCAAAAGCACGTCCGCTCCGCGAGCCAGCGCCGCACGACTCTCGCGCTCTCGACGAAGCTGCGCCAAGCACGTCCGCTCCCGCGAGCCAGCACCGTACGTCGCCGCGCAGGTGAGCGAGCGCGCGCCAGAGCACGAGCGCCCAGAGCACGAGCGCTCAGAGCGCGAGCGCCCAGAGCAGGAGCGCCCAGAGCAGGAGCGCTCAGAGCACGAGCGCCAAAATGCGATCGAGCTCGTCGAGGTCGCCGTACTTGATGACGATCTCGCCTTTGCCGTCGCGATCTTTCACTTCGCAGCGCGCGCCGAGCTTGCGCTCGAGCCGCTTCTCCAAATCACGCACGCTCGCGGACTTGTTGGCGGCGGCGCCGCCGCCGCCCTGGGCGGTCTTCTTCTTGGTGCCGCGCACCAAGTCTTCCGTTTGGCGCACGCTCAGGTGCCCGCGCAGAACCTTCTCCGCCAGCTCGTTCAGCTTGGCGGGATCCGGTACACCCAAGAGGGCGCGCGCGTGACCCTCGCTGAGCTCGCCGCTGACCACCTTGGTGCGCACGAGCTCCGGCAGCCGCAAGAGGCGCAGCGCGTTGGCGATGGTGGAGCGGTCTTTGTTCAGCTTTTGCGCGAGAGTTTCTTGGGTGTAGCCGTGCTCTTTGACGAGGCGATCGAGCGCTTCTGCGAACTCGATGGCGTCCAAGTCCTCGCGCTGGATGTTCTCGATGATGGCGAGCTCGAAGGCGTCCGCAGACGACACTTCTCGCACGACCACGAGTACTTCCTTGAGGCCTGCGCGCTGCGAGGCGCGCCAGCGGCGCTCGCCCGCGATGATCTCGAACAGGTCGTCGCCCTTGCGACGCACCACGAGCGGCTCGAGGAGGCCATGCTCTTTGATCGACTGGGCGAGCTCGTCGAGCTTTTCGTCGACGAAGTGCTGCCTAGGTTGGCCCTTCTGCGGAACGATACGCTCGAGCGGGCAGGTGAAGACGTTCCCCGCGCCGTAGTTGGCCTCGGGGCTCGCTGGGGGGCGCGGCGCCTGCGTCGCAGGCAGGAGCGCGTCGAGGCCGCGGCCCAGTCCTCTTCCCAATCGGCTCATGATGACGTCCTAGCGGTTCGTGGCGCGCGGCGCCTCAGAGCGAGGCTCGCGCTTGCGTCGGGGTTTCCAGAAGCTCGCGGGCCAGCGTCAGATAACCCTGGGCCCCCTTGCTCTCGACGTCATACAGCAAAGCCGGCATTCCGTGGGAGGGCGCTTCGCTCAGGCGCACGTTGCGCGGAATGATCGACTCGAAAACGCGGAAGTGCTTTTTGACCTCGGCCGCCACTTGGTGGGCCAAGCGGTTACGGCCGTCCCACATGGTGAGAACGATGCCTTCCACGCTCAGGGTGGGGTTCAGCGTGGTCTTCACGCGGTCGACGGTGGCCATCAGGTACGTGATGCCCTCGAGCGCGTAGTACTCGGGCTGAAGCGGAATGATGAGGCGATCGGCCGCGCCGAGCACGTTCAACGTGAGGACGCCGAGCGACGGCGGTGAGTCGATGATGACGTAGTCGAAGCGCGCGGCGTCGGGCCCGTGCAGCACGTTTCTGAGATGCGTGCCGCGGCCCTCGTGAAACAGCTCGTACTCGACCGCCGTCAAATCCTGGCTGGAAGGGGCCACTTCGAGCGTCGCGATGGACGTCTTTTGAATGACCTCGGAGAGCGGGCACTCACCGATGAGTGCGTCGTAAATGGTGCGCTCCGCCGTCCCCGGCGCCACACCGACGCCGCTCGAGGCGTTGGCCTGCGGGTCCATGTCGACGAGCAGCGTCGGGCGCTCGGCCGCAGCAAGACTCGCCGCCAGGTTGACGGCGGTCGTGGTCTTGCCGACGCCGCCTTTTTGGTTGGCGACGGAGAAGATGATGGGGCGCTTCGGCATCGAGGGGCGCAGAGCCTAGAGCGCCGATCGGCTCAAATCGAGCATCGTGGGGCGAAATGTCCCGGGGCCGGGATTTGGGGCTCTGGTGCGGGGGAGGGGCGTCTTTGGTGCTCGCGCGTTTCGCGTGGAGCGCGACGTGGGGAGCCCGCGACGGAGTGCGGGAGCACCGACCGGCTGTCTGACTGACCTTCCCCGAATACGTCGGCTCTGGGGCAGGGAAGTGCTTCGGGGTCCAAATATCGAAGTGAAGACGGGCAGGTGCGTTTTCTTGGTCCGTCTGATCTGCTGTCGTAGTCTGTGCGCAGATGTAGGTGTGAATCCCACTGGGGAGCACACGTTGAGACGCCAAGACTTTGCTGCGCGTGCGCAGCACTCGCGGCGCGCCCGTTGGGCGCACCGATAGGAGAGACCCCCCTTCAATGGCCCACCCCCGCGGTTACAGTTCCTTCGCCGACTTCGAGCGCGATGCCATTCGTCCCGGTATGCGCGCCGGTTGGACGCTCGATGAGCTCGAGATGCCCGACAACCATCGTGCGCTCGACTTCGATCTCGACCCGTTCGAGGCCGCGCTGCGCGAGGCCGAGAGCGACGACGACTTCTGAGTCGTTTTTCCTTTTTTTTCTTAGCTTTCGTCTTTCTTCCTCCCGGAAGTCCTGCCCCCGCGGATTGCCTCCCGCGGGGGTTTTCTTTTGCGCTCGGCTCGTCTTGACCCAACCGAGCCAGCGTGCCATTCAGCCCATCCCTTTGCCCGCGAAGGCTGCTGGATCCACACCGGACGGTAAGCACTCGCGGGACCCGTCCTCTGCGCTTTTCGTGGCTCCTCTTTCGACTCGGGGCGACTCCGCTTCGACTCGGGCGACTCCGCGAGGGTGAGAGGCCGGGGCCGGCCTGGCGAGAGGGAGCTTGCCTCGGCGGAGGAGCTCCAGTCGGGGTCGAGGTCGCGCATGGGGGCGCGCTCGCATTCATCAGGTTCGTTCCATGCAGATCAACGTCGAAAAAATCAGCCCGGTTCTGGTCGAGCTCAGCGTCGAAGTGGGCGCTGACCGCGTGAGCACCGAGGTCGAAAAGGCCTTCAAGACCGTCGCCAAGACCGCGCGCATCAAGGGCTTCCGTCCCGGTAAGGCTCCGCGTTCGGTGCTCAGTCACGTGTTCGGCGCGCGGGTCGCGGCGGACGTGGCGCAGCGCCTCGTGGACGAAACCTTCCAGCAAGCGGTGTCCGAGAAGAACGTGCAGCCGGTGTCGCAGCCGGCCGTCGAGCAGCAGAAGCTCGAGAGCGGCAAGCCATTCAATTACAAGGCGCGCGTCGAGGTGCTCCCGCAAATCGAGAGCGTCACGTACGAGGGGCTCGAAGCGAAGCGTCCGTCGCTCGCCGTCACGGACGAAGAGGTCACCCAGGAGCTGGACGCGCTGCGTCGCGCGAACTCCACGCTCGAGCTGCCCAAGACGCCGCGTGAGGCCAAGGCCGGCGACGTCGTCACCATCGACTTCGAGGTCGTGGTGGACGGTGAGGCGGTCGAAGGAGCGGGCGCCAAGGACTTCCAGGTGGAGCTCGGCTCGGGTCAGCTGATCGAGTCGATTGACCAGGCCCTGGTCGGCAAGAAGGTCGGCGACAAGGCGGAGGCTGCCGTGGACATGCCGGCTGGTCATCCGCACCCCGCGCTGCGGGGCAAGAGCAGCATCTTCAAGATCGACCTGAAGGACCTGAAGGAGCGGGTGCTGCCCGCCGCGGACGATGAGTTCGCCAAGGACCTCGGGGATTTCGAAACGCTCGCGGATCTGCAGGCGGACATCAAAAAGCAAATCGAAGCGCGCAAGAAGGACGAGGCGGACAACACGCTCGCCGAGCGCTTGGTGGCGGAGCTGGTGAAGCAGAACCCCATTCCGGTTCCGCCGTCGCTCGTGCAGCAGCAAATGCGCATGACCGAGCAGGAAATTCTGCAGCGCGCTCGTTCGCAGGGCGGGCAAGTCGGTGGCCTCGGCGCCGAGCTGCGCCAGCGCGTTCAAGAGGACAGCGAGGTCAAGGTGCGCGCCGGGCTCCTGATGGCGGAAATCGCCAAGAAGGAAGGCATTCAGATCGGCAACGAGCAGATCGAGGAAGGCCTGAAGGAGCTGGCCGAGCAGACCGGCAAGAACGTCGCCAAGCTCCGCGCCGAGTACGCCGAGCCCCGCCGTCGCGAAATGCTCATCGGCATGATCCTCGAGAACAAGGTCCTGGACATCATCGAGTCCAAGGCGAAAATCGGCGACGAGTGAGCCTCCCGGGCCCGTGGCGCCCGAGAAGTCCTGCGGATTTCTCGGGCTCCCCGGTTGACCCGACCTCCCGGCGGCCCAATCTCAAAGGGAGCCCCCGGTCTTCCAGTCTCGCCCCGAGCTGGAGCGCATTCGGCCCTCGGACGGACGAAGCGTGGCGGCCGGGGAGCGAAGCCGGTCCAGTGAGGTTCATCAGCGTTCAAAAAGCAGGGACTCGGCCGCTTCATCGAAGAGGAGCTTCGCTCCGGCGGGCATGGTCGCCCTCCGCGCGGCTCCGAGAAGCGGTCCCAGTTTCAGTAGTCCAAGCCGCTTCCGCGGCGCCCTTCGACAGAGCCAGGCGTAAACAGGGAGACGATTGATGGGGAAGCGACCCGAGACCCGTGCCGATGCAATGCGACTCCTCGAGAGCCGCCAAACGAGCCTCCACATCGAGGCCCAGCGCTCGAGCGCGGAGCGCGGCTCCGATCGCATCGAAGCCGGCAGCATCATTTACCCGCACGTCGTGGAAACCACGCATCGTGGCGAGCGCACATGGGACATCTTCAGCCGTTTGCTGAAGGATCGCATCGTGTTCTTGGGCAGCGCGGTGGACGATGACGTTGCCAACATCATCATCGCGCAGTTCTTGTTCCTCGAGAGCGAAGACCCGGACAAGGACATTCAGCTCTACGTGAACTCGCCGGGTGGCGTGGTCACGGCGGGCCTCGCCATCTTCGACACCATGCAGTACGTGCGTTGCCCGGTCAGCACCATCTGCATCGGTCAGGCGGCCAGCATGGGTGCGCTCTTGCTCGGCGCCGGCCAAAAGGGCAGGCGCTTCGCGCTGCCGCACTCGCGCATCATGATTCATCAGCCGCTGGGCGGCGCGCGCGGTCAGGCGACGGACATCGAAATCCAAGCCCGTGAAATCCGTCACATGAAGGACGTCATCACGGACATTCTGGTCCAGTCGACGGGCAGGAACCGCGACGAAATCTCCAAGGATATCGAGCGCGATTTCTACATGGGCGCGGCTCAAGCCAAAGAGTACGGCTTGATCGACGAAATTTTCGAGCACAAGAAAGCGTGAGCCGCCGCCGCGACGCCTCCGCGATTCGCGGAGCTCGCGGTTGGGCTGCTTCGTAGGGTGTGGCGGCGTCGGTCATGTGGCGGACGCCGCCGTCCCTTTTGCGCGAGTTTTGCCCCCTCGGGTGCGCCGTGTCGAAAGGACCTTGCCGTGTTCTGCGCGGCGGGCCAAGGACACTTGTCCGGCTCGCACATTTGCTCGACCTTGCGGTGCTATTTCGCGTGTCTTGCGCCGAGATCGGGTCAAAATTGTGGAGCGCAGGCTTCACTCGAGCCTGCCGAAGCCGCTCTCTCGAGGGTAGTCCCTTGCGGGGGTGGAGTGCGAAATCTAAGATTTCGTGACAGTTTTTCGAAGTCGAACACGACAACTTTTCTGAGCCGTAGGCGGCTTGCCGCCGAAGCAGGTGCACCTTGGACCGACGCCGAGAAGACTCGAATGGGAACCTGAGCTGCTCCTTCTGCGGAAAGTCGCAGAAGGAAGTAAAGAAGCTCATTGCGGGACCCACCGTCTACATCTGTGACGAGTGCATCGCGCTCTGCAACGACATCATCGCGGAAGAGGTAGAGAAGGACGAGCCGCAGGGCGGCTCGGAGCCACTGCCGAAGCCCGCCGAGATCAAGGCCATCTTGGACGACTACGTGGTCGGTCAGGACCGCGCCAAGAAGGTGCTCTCGGTGGCGGTGCACAACCACTACAAGCGCATCGACTCCAAGGTGTCGTCGGACGACGTGGAGCTCGGCAAGAGCAACATTTTGCTCCTGGGCCCCACGGGTAGCGGCAAAACTCTGCTCGCCCAGACGCTCGCCAAAATCATCAAGGTGCCGTTCGCCATCGCGGACGCCACCACGCTGACGGAAGCGGGCTACGTGGGTGAGGACGTCGAGAACATCATCGTCCAGCTCTTGCAGAACGCCGACCACGACGTGGAGCGCGCGCAGCGCGGCATCGTCTACATCGACGAAATCGACAAGATTAGCCGCAAGAGCGACAACCCCTCCATCACGCGGGACGTGTCCGGCGAGGGCGTGCAGCAAGCGCTCCTCAAGATCATCGAGGGCACCGTGGCGAACGTGCCGCCCAAGGGAGGGCGCAAGCACCCGCAGCAGGATTTCCTGCAGGTCGACACCTCCAACATTTTGTTCATCTGCGGTGGCGCCTTCGTCGGGCTGGATCAGCTGATTCAGCGGCGTATGGGGCAGTCCCGCTTGGGCTTCGGCGCCGAAATCAAGGGCAAGAAGGAAATGAAGCTGGGCGAGCTGTTCGCCAACGTCCAGCCCGAGGACTTGCTCAAGTTCGGCCTCATCCCGGAGTTCATCGGTCGCTTGCCCGTCATCGCCACGCTGCACGAGCTGAACGAAGACGCGCTCATCGACATTCTCACCACTCCCAAGAACAGCTTGATCAAGCAGTTCCAGAAGATGTTCGAGATGGACGGGGTGAAGCTGAAGTTCACCAAGGGAGCCCTGCGCGCCGTCGCCAAAAAGGCGCTCGAGCGTGAGAGCGGTGCGCGCGGCCTGCGCGCCATCCTCGAAGAGGCGATGCTCGACATCATGTACGAGGTGCCTTCCAAGGAAGGCATCAAGGAAGTCGTCGTCAACGACGACACCATCACGAAGGGCGAAGCGCCGCTCATCGTCTATCACAAGGAGGCTGGCGTCGGCTGAAGGCCGAGCCACGTCCCCGCCACGTATGCGCTGATCGTCGCTTGCACCTCGAGGGTAGGACTTCCCCCAGTCCGGTTCGGGTCGCGTCGACAGGGCCGAACCCCCCCCTCGAGAAATCATGTTCTTCAAGAACGACAACAACGACTCAGCTCAAGCGCCCGGAAAAAAGCAGCTTCCTGCGCTGCCGCTGCGCGACATCATCGTGTTTCCGCACATGGTGTCGCAGCTCTTCGTGGGCCGGGAAAAGAGCATCGCCGCGCTTGACGAGGCGATGCAGCGGGACAAGGAAATTTTCCTCGCCGCCCAGAAGAGCGCCCGCACGAACGATCCGACCCCGACGACATTTACGAGGTCGGTACGGTGGGCA
>JAEYVE010000221.1 GCA_023432025.1 Pseudomonadota bacterium | reverse complement strand
GCTATGCTCCGCGGCCCCATGAACCAGCTGGTCAGCTACTTCGTCCGAGGTTGCCTCGCCATCGTGCCCGTCGCCATCACGTTGGGCATTCTCTACTGGTCCGTGACCGCCATGGACGACCTGCTCGGGGCGGAGCTTCCGGGTCTCGGTCTGGGGATCGCGGTCGTCCTCGTGACCCTGGTCGGCTTCGCGCTCTCGAACGTGCTCGGTCGGCGCCTCTTCAACATCACGGATCGCTGGCTGGCGCGCGTGCCGTTCGTCAAGCTGCTCTACACCTCGATTCGCGATCTGGTCAGCGCGTTCATGGGAGAACGGCGCAAGTTCGGCCGACCCGTCGCGGTGCGCCCCAGCGTGGGGAGTGAGCTGCGTCTCCTCGGGTTCCTCACGCGGGACGATCTGCGTCCCTTGGGCATGCCCCACCACGTCGCGGTCTATTTTCCCCAGGCGTACAACTTTGCCGGTCAGCTCGTGGTCGTTCCCCAAGAGCTGATCGAGCCGCTGCCCGTGCCGTCGAGCGAGCTCATCACCTTCTTGGTTTCAGGCGGCGCGTCCGGCTTCGGCCTCGGTACGCCCTCCATTCCGCCGCCACCGCCGGACAGCGTGCCGCCCCCGCCCCCGACCGAGCGCCTCGAAGCGCCCCCTCCCCCGGGCCTGCATCGCACGCCGCCGCGCGACGGAACCGACGTCTGAACGCCCCGTGACCGCGCCCGTCCGCACTCGAGCGGGCTCCAACGGATCATGTCGAGCGTCGCAGGTGCGCGTTTGCCGAGCTCGAGCCCACTCTACGCGGCGGAGTTTTCCTGCACCACCGGAGCTACGGCAGCGCTCCGCGCAGGGCCGAGCTGACGCACGCAGAGCTCGAGAGACTCGGCCGACACTTTTTCGGGGGCGACCGGCGCGCCGATGCGGAGCTCGATGCGCGACCAGAGACGACCGTACCAGCGCTTCTCGGTAGCTCGACTGAAAATGCTCCCCCAGAGCCCTTCGAGATGCATGGGCACCACGGGGACCGGATCCCGCTCGATGATGCGTTCGATGCCGCGCTTGAAGGGCGCCATGCTCCCGTCCGCGGTCAGCCGACCTTCCGGAAAGATGCACACGAGCTCACCCGCGCGGAGCGCGTTCGAGATTTCGTCGAATGCCGCCTCGAGCAGCTTCGGGTTCTGCTTGCCTGGCGCAATCGGGATGACCTTGGCGTCCCGCAGGAAGCGACGAACGACCGGCAGATGGGCGTACGCGTTGTCCATGACGAAGCGCAGGGGCCTTTGCGTGGCCGAGGCGAGCACGAGCCAGTCCACGAACGTGATGTGGTTGCACACCAAGACGGCGGCGCCTCGCGTCGGAACGTGCTCTCGCCCCGTGATGCGCAAACGATAGAGCACGCGCGAGAGGCAATAGCAGTGGAAGCGCAACATGAACTCCGGGATGACCGTGTAAATGTAAACCGCCACGACCAGGTTCATGGCCGCGCAAGTCAGGAGCACCTGCGGAACGGTGAAGCCGAGCGCGAAGAAGCCGATGAGCAAGAGCGCGCCGGCGACCATGAACACGGCGTTTTGCACGTTGTTGGCCGCGATGACGCGAGCGCGGGTCTTTTCGTCGCTACGCTCCTGAAGGAGCGTGTAAAGGGGCACCGTAAAGAGGCCGCTCGCTACCGAAAAGCAGAGCAGCGCGGCCGACAGATGCAGACCGAAGGGGCTCTTCAAGAGCTCGGTGAGTTGCAGCGCCTCCCCTGCTTCGACGCGCGGCGGCTCGCCCAGCGTGAGCAAGAGTCCCACGTCGAGCAAGAACGCCGTGATGCCGAGCGATCCGAGCGGGACGAGCCCGAGCTCGAGCTGGGAGAAGCTCATTTTTTCGGCGAGCAGCGCGCCCACGCCCACTCCGATGGAGAACAGAGCCAGGAAGTACGTGACGATCCCTTCGCCGCCGTGCAGGTTGTCCTTCACGAGGCTCGGCAGCACCGAGAGCACGACCGAGCCGAGCAGCCAAAACCAGGAAATACCGAGGATGGAGTGCCAGACGCTGGACTCCTTCCGGGCCATCCGCAGGAGCCGCCACGTAGGCCGCAAAATGCTCGGGTCGAGCGGGAGATCCGGTTCGGCGGGCGCGCCATTCGGGATCCGGAGCGTAGCCGCCCAGCCGAGCAGGCTCACCAAGACCACGAGACCCGCCACGGAGTGCGCGCCGACCGACCCCAGGCCGATGAGCACGCCACCGAGAATGGTACCGAACAAGATAGCGAGGAAGGTGCCGAGCTCGACCAGCGCGTTGCCCAAGACGAGCTCGTTCTTCGAGAGCAGCTCCGGCAACACGCCGTACTTCAAAGGGCCGAAGACGGCGGATTGTGCGCCGAGCAAGAAGAGCGCAACGAACGAGAGGTAGGGGCTATCGAGCAGCAGGCTCGCTCCACCGAGCACCATGATGGCGACCTCAGCGAGCTTCACCCAGCGGATGAGGGTCGCCTTGGGGTACTTGTCCGCCAGCTGCCCGGCAAAGGCCGAAAACAGGAAAAACGGCAGGATGAAGAGGCCTCCAGCCAGGGCCACCAGCTGCTCGGCTTCCAGCCCGTAGAGCGAGATACCTCGAAAAGTCACCAAGAGGACGAGCGCGTTCTTGAAGACGTTGTCGTTGAACGCGCCGAAGAATTGGGCGACGAAAAGTGGGCCGAAGCGGCGATTGACGAGGAGCCCGCTGGCGCTGGTTTGCGCGTTACCGTTCATGGTGTTTCCTGTCCCTTCCGTTGGGTCAACCCGGCTCACCGAAGTGACGGCCCCAATGAGACCAGAAGCGCTCGAGCTCCGCCCGCCGACTTTCTATCAGCGAGGCGAGCAGGAGAAGCAGAACTCCGGCGCCTGCAGCCACCATCCAGGCGTTTTCGCCCCGCCAGGGTACGTGCGGAGAGAGGTGTGCCACCACGCCCGAAAGGCCAAGAAGCGCCGCAGCAATGACCCCGAGCAACGAACGTCGCTGAAAGCCCACGCCCGCCTGCACCAGCGCAGCCGGAACCAGCGCCAGCGTTAGCGTAACCTCGGGCGCGGCGAAGCCGGGCAGCACGGAGAGCGCAAACGCGGCGAGGCCGCACCACTGAAAAACCCCGCCACGATGAGCGATCAACGCGTACAGCGAAACCGCCGCGCTCACCACCAGTCCGCTGTACACGGTCAAGGGAAACGCCAGGAACGTGGCTGCGGCCATGCCGAAGACGCCCGGGATCTCGAGTCCTCTCGACCAAGGAGCGGAAAAGCGCGCTGCATGCGACACCGCAAGCGCCACCGACGCTGGGAAGAAGAGCAACATGGCGAACCACGCGTCCGTCGAGGGGTAATTCACGTTGCGAAGCAGCAGGAGAGCCACGGGCACGAGCAGGAGGCATCGCGCGCTCACGCCTTCACGGGTACTCAGAAGAACTTCACGGCTCCACGAAAAGCGCTCCAAGAGCGCAATGAGCACGAGCTCGCAGACCACCAGGACCGCCACGACGTCCCCGTTGCGCGTCGGCACGAGCAACGCTGCGGAAAGCAGGTACAGACACGCCGTGAGCGCGGCGCTCTTGCGCCGCACCAGTGCCCCCACGCCCAGCGCCAGGACGGGCGCGAGGAGCACGAGTACGAGGGCCGCGCCGAGCGCCGCCCCCAAGCTTCCCTTCCCCTCGTGCACGGTCGACCAAATGCCGCCGCCCACCTCCGCGAAGTGCGCTGGAATGCTGGCAGCCGCCAACGCCAACCCGACGCGCGCTCCTTTCGGGTCATCGAGCTTTCGGATCGCGAAGATGCCGAAGAGAGTCAATGATCCGGTGAGCGCCGCCCAGGAAAGCTCTCGCCCGAGAACACCGATGTCCGTCCACCCCTGAACGAGGTACGTGGCGGTGGCGAGAACGAGCAGGGCCGCGCCGAGCCAGCGCAGCCAGTTGCTCACGGTCGATGTCGATGTGGTCATGAGCGCCCCTCGCCGTCGCAGAGCTCGGCCAACTGCGCTTCGAGCTGCTCCCTCTCCTCCGCGTCGCCGAGCTCACGCGCGAAGGCGTCCACCACGGGGCGCCCAGCCTCGCCCGCGGCCTCGTGGTCGCCAATGCGGGCTTCCCAGCGGTCGAAGACGCCGTCGACGTCGCTCAGGCTGCCCACGCTGGCGGTAGCCTTGGCCCGCACCTCGCGCGTTACCAACGCGGCCTCGCGCTGCCGGACCTCCGTGAGCTTCTGCTCGATGGCACGCTCGTCTCGAGCGATGTGTGCGAGCAGAGCGCGCTGCTCCTCTCCGAGTGCAAGCAAACGCGCCACCTCACGTTCGGCGGCGTTCCGGCGACGCAAGCACTCGAGCGCCCTGTCCCGGTCCGCCCGGAGCCGAAGCGCCCGTTCCTTCCACAAGAGGACCTCGCGTTGCTGCTTCTCTGCCTGCGCCTCGAGATTGCTCAGGTCGCGCTCGGCAGCCTTGCGCCGCATTCGCACGCGAGCGGAGCCCCGCTCCATTTCGCGGATCATGGCTTTGGCTACGGCTTCTTGGTTTTCGAGGCTGTCGAGCAAGGACTCGACGCCGAAGGACACGCTTTGACTGACTCTCTGAAAGACTCGCATCGTGGTTCCTCCCGTTCGGGTGCGAACACGATGCGGCGGGGCAGCGCACCTCGCGAGTCCACTTTCGTTACATTGAAACTCGTGTACGCGAAAGCGGCACCTTCTTCCTACATTTCAAAGGGTTCACCATCGGTCATTATGAGTTACACTGAAACCCTATGCCCAGAACGGGAGCCATTTTCGCCGAAAACGAGCGACTGGTCGCGGCCGGAGTCATCGCCGCCCAAGCCACGGGCGAAGACGGTAACTTCCGACAGCGGGACGTTCGCTTCTTCATCGAGCTGTTCTCGAACTGGATGCAGTCGACCACGCAGAGCTGGTCGCTCTCGGTGCACAACGCCCAGGTGTCGCGCTACCTCGACGTCGCGGTCAACGCCCGTTGGGCCAAGCACGTGGGCCGCAATCCACCGCGCTATCGTCTGACGCCGGAGGGTTTGCTCGAGCTCTTGACGCGTCTCGGCACGCGGCGAGACCTCACGCGGCTCGACGAGTTCTTTCTCGTCTATCACTTCTTCGACGCGTACGGTGCGCGCCTGAAATCACTGGTCGACAAGAGCGGCCCCCTTGCTTCGAAGGCCCTAGCGCTCGACGTCGACAAGCTTCTCGACCAAAAAGCCTTGGTTTCGCGCGAGCGCGCGCTGGTTTCGCGCGAGCTCGCGCGCCTCACCGTGCGCAGCGAGGAGAGCCGGAAAATCTCCAGCATGGCCAAGGTACTGCTCGCCCGTGGTGAACCGCTTTCACGTGTCATCCGTGAAGTGCAAAAGCAGTTCCCCTACGAGCTGAACAGCCAGAAGCCGATGGACGAGCTACTTGGCGCCTTGCCGGAGCCTTGGCGGCGCGCCGAGCTCGAAAGCGCGGCCGAGCGCCGCGCGGCGACCCTCTGGGATCCCACGCGCGCGCTCCTCGAACACTACGACCGAGTTCTTTGCGGGCTCTCGTAAGTTCGTACCCAGCGCGCGGGACACGCCCAGCATCATGGCTCCCCTCCTCGGGGCACAGCGAGCGCGGGGCACGGGTTGCGGCCTCCGGCGTCGGCGAGCACGAAAAAGGAGTGCCCGCGCTAGCGCGAGCACTCCTCGAGTTCGAAAGTCCGCCTTCAGTAGCGGTACAGCTCGGGCTTGTACGGCCCTTCCACCGGAATGCCGAGGTAGTCCGACTGCTTCTTGGTGAGCACGTCCAGCTTGGCGCCCAGCTTGCCGATGTGAAGCCGCGCGACCTTCTCGTCGAGCTTCTTCGGCAGGAGGTGCACGCCGAGCGGGAACTTCTCCGTCCAAAGCGCGATCTGCGCGAGCACTTGGTTCGAGAAGCTGTTCGACATCACGAAGCTCGGGTGACCCGTCGCGCAGCCGAGGTTCACCAGGCGGCCGCGCGCGAGCACGATGATCTTCTTGCCGTCGGGGAAAATGAAGTGATCCACCTGCGGCTTGATGTTCTCTTCGCGGATGTCGGGGTTCGACTCCAGCCACGCCATGTCCACTTCGCTGTCGAAGTGACCGATGTTGCAGACGATGGCCTCGTTCTTCATCACGGACATGTGCGAGCCCTTGATGACGTCGCAGCAACCCGTGGCAGTGACGAAGATGTCCGCGATGGGCGCGGCCTCATCCATCGTGACGACCTGGTAGCCCTACATGGCGGCCTGGAGCGCACAGATGGGGTCGATTTCCGTGATGAGAACGCGCGCGCCGAGACCCTTCATGGCCTGCGCGCAGCCCTTGCCCACGTCACCGTAGCCGGCCACGACGCACACCTTGCCGGCGAACATCACGTCCGTCGCGCGCTTGATGCCGTCCGTGAGCGACTCGCGACAACCGTAGAGGTTGTCGAACTTGCTCTTGGTCACGGAGTCGTTGACGTTGATGGCGGGGCACTTGAGCTTGCCGTCACGGAACATTTCGTACAGGCGATGAACGCCCGTCGTGGTCTCTTCGCTGAGACCGCGGATGGGGTCTTCGCCGCTGAAGAGCTCCGGGTACTTCTTGTGGATGTGGATGGTGAGGTCTCCACCATCGTCCAAGATCATGTTCGGACCCTTGCCGCCCGAGAACGCGAAAATCTGCTGCTCGAGGCACCACTCGTACTCGGCTTCCGTTTCGCCCTTCCACGCGTAGACGGGCACGCCCGTCGCGGCGATGGCGGCCGCGGCGTGATCCTGCGTCGAGAAAATGTTGCAGCTGGTCCACGTGACCTCGGCGCCGAGCGCCGTGAGCGTCTCGATGAGCACGGCCGTTTGAATCGTCATGTGGAGGCAGCCGGCCACGCGAGCGCCCTTGAGCGGCTGCTGCGCGCCGAACTCTTCGCGGAGCGCCATGAGGCCGGGCATTTCGGTCTCGGCGATCTGGATCTCCTTGCGACCCCAATCAGCCAAGCCGATGTCAGCGATACGGTAGGTCTTGCCTTGCTGGGTGGGCACTCCGCCCTTGTCGCTCGGGGGCGTCACGGCTTCGGCTGTCGCGGTTTGCGTCATGATATTCCTCTCTACTCGGGCGGTCGTAACTCGGACGGTCTTCGCCGAATCCTGTACGGATCCGGGACGGCTCGGCTTAGGGGCTCCCCTCACGTGAAGAGGCGGGGGGCAGAAGAAACCTTCGCCTTTCCCGAGCCACCGCGGCCAATGGCCGGGGATTTCAAGCGCCTCTTGAGCAAACGATCAACCCCCGGTCCCCCTGAACCACCCTTTTCCGCAAAATCCCGCCGTTTTTGCGGAAAGGCACGCGCCCTCGGAGCCGCCCTGCCCGGGTCGTCCCCGCCGCCTCGGCGTCTCCGGCCCAAGGCGACCGAAAGGTCCGTCCGCTCGGCCCGCAAGCAGAGACCGGTCGGTCGGGGTCACCTTTCGCTATAAGCTGAGCCCATGGACCGGTTCGATCGCTTCGACGAAGCGTACTACCAACGCTTCTACCTTTCGCCGAAGACACGCGTGGTGAGCCCCGAGGAGCACGCCCACCTCGCTCGTTTCGTCTTCGAGTTCGCCGCCTGGAACGGCATCGAAATTCGGAGCGTCTTGGACGTCGGCGCCGGCGTCGGCAACTGGAAGCGCTGGATCGAAAAGCACCACAAGGACGCCAGCTACACCGGCACGGAGGTCAGCGAGGCCATGTGCAAGGAGCATGGCTTCTTGAACCGCGACATCGCGCGCTGGCGCGACCGCAAAAAGCACGACCTCATCATTTGTCAGGGCGTCTTGCAGTACCTGCCGGATCCTGACGTTGCTCCCGCAGTAGCCAACCTGGCCGCCATGTCGCGAGGCCTCTTGTACGTCGAAGTCACGACGCGCCTCGACTTGCGCGAGCGTTGCGACGCCGAGCTCACGGACGGCGACATTTTCATCCGCAACGGCTCGTACTACCGCGGCATTTTACAAAAGCATTTCATCAACGTGGGGGCTGGGCTCTGGTGGACGAAGGAGCTTCCTCCGCCGTTCTTCGAGCTGGAAGTCGCCGCCGTTTCGAAGTGACGCTCACCCGAACGGCCTCCTCACCGTCTCCTACCCAAAGTCGAAATGCGTTCCTTCATTCGCCCGCTCATCAGCGTCCTGCTCGTCGCACTGTCCGTGCTCGGGCTCATGAACGTTTACTCCGACAACGCGGACGAGCTTCGGCTCGCCGCCGAGGTCGCTTGCGGCACTGAGCTCTGCGATACCCACCTGGTGCAAATGCAACGCTCCGTGCTTTCGCAGACCTTCACGTTTCAAACTCGCCCCAAGAGCGGCAAGGGAGAAAGCAGTGTCGTCACGGTGGAGTGCAAACGCGAGCTCGTCTTCGCTGGTGGCTACTCCTGCGTGACGAAGTAGTCTCGGGCATGTGCCTGAAGTTCGCCCGCTGTCCGTCGCGTGCGCCTCGTTAGCGCTCTCGTGGCTCGGGCTTGCTCACGCTCAAAAGTCGCCTGACAAGGCGCCTGCCAGCGCCACGGCGCCCGGACCGCCGGCGGCGCCCCTTCCACCTTCGCCGCCGCTCGTGCGAAGGATCGCCGCCACTCCTCGTGGCACCGTGGTGGCTCCCTCTGGCCCAGGCCAGAGCAAGGTGGCGGGGGAGGGCATCCCTGGAGGTCCTCCGCCGGACCCGACCCGAGCGCCCCAGGACACCACCGAGCTCAGCGTGTCCGGAGGTGCGCTCCTCACGGGCGGCAACTCGCGCATCGGCACCCTCACCGGCGCGCTCAAGCTCTTGGTCCGGCGCGGCAGCGACCAGTTCGGCGCAGGCGCCGCGGCCAACTACGCGCGCGCAGCGACGGAAACGAACCAGCCCGTCGACACCACCGTAGAAAACTACCAAATCGGCGTACGGTACGATCGCTTTCTGACGCGGCCCGTGTCCACCTTTTTGTCCGTGGTCGGACGGCGCGATCGCTTTCAAGGTCTGGCCTTTCGCTTGAGCATCGATCCAGGCGTGGCTCTGTACATGGTGCGACAAGAGCAGCTTCGGCTCTGGAGCGAGGTGGGCTACGACCTCCAAAACGACGTGCGCACCAACCGAGCCATCGAGGACGCCAAGGCCAACGGCATCGCGCTCCCACCGACCGAGCTCACCCACAACGGCCGGCTCTTCTTCGGCTACGAGCAGCGCATCGAAGAGACCCTGCTCTTCAACGCGGGCATCGAGTACATCCGCAACGTTCTCCGCGCGGAGAGCTGGCGCCTGAACTATTCCACCAGCCTCACCACGAAGGTCATCCAATCTCTCTCCATCGGTGTCGTCAGCGCCGCGCTCTACGACAACAATCCGCTCACCGACGTCGAAAAGCTCGACGTGTGGACGACGTTGAACCTGGTGTACACCCTCTACTGACCGAAGAATGCGAAGCGCTCGCGCCAAATACCAACGCGTCGCCTCCTGGTACGACGGATTGGGTGAGTTGTACTCCGGCGGGGCGATTCGCCGCGCGAAGCTCGCGCACCTCGAATGGGTGCGCTCCGGCGACGAGGTTCTCTACGCAGGCGCCGGAACCGGCCTCGAGGCGGTCGCGGCGCGCGAGGCGGGAGCCCGCGTGACGCTCTTGGACACCTCCCCGGCCATGTTGTCCCAGGCGCGGCTCCGCTTCGAAGCGCGCGGCCTACCCGTGGTCGCGCCGGAGGTAGAGCTTCGTCAGGAGTCGCTCGAGAGCCATCTTCGCGCTCGACCTTACGACGTGGTCGTGGCGAGCTTCTTTCTCAACGTCTACGCAAAAGACGCCCTCCCCGCGGCGCTCGCCCGCCTGGCTTCGCTGGTGCGACCGAACGGACACCTGGTCATCGTCGATTTTGCGCCGCCGAGTCCGCGTTGGACGCTCCGCGCCGTTCAGCAGGCGTACTACGTGCCGCCGCTCCTCCTCTTCGGTGCGCTGGTCGGAAACCCCTGGCACCCCTTGTACGACTACGCTCGCGCGCTCGGAGAAACGGATCGTTTTTGGGGCGTGCCGGAGCGCCGCACCGTGCACGCCTTCGGCCTGCCCCTCTTCGAAGCCACGGCGTTTCGCTCGGAGGTTCTCCCGTCGAGCGCGGGAGGCGTCGGTTGAAGTCCCTCGCCGCGGCTCTGAACGCGCTCATCGACAGCCGAGTGTGGGTGGCGGCCATGATTGCGTGTCTCTCGCTCTTCGCCGCGCTGAGCCTCGGCTTTCCGCCACGCGTCGTTCCGCTGGGGCTCGTCTTCTTTTACTCGGTCGCCATCTACAACGTCGATCACGTCGTGGATCTCCCGCCCGGGCCGCGCTCGCGTCGCGCGCGCGCTTTGGCCCTCGTCAGCGGTCTTGCGGCTCTGCTCTTGCTCACCCAAGCAAGCGCGGCTCTCGCCGCTCTCGTCGTCGTGGGAGCGGCCGCAGCGTGCGCCTACTTCGTGCCGCTCCCCATCCGGGGCCGGAGAGTGCGCATCGAAACCGTCCCGGTGTTCAAGCCGCTGCTCATCGGCAGCGCCGTGTCGGTCGCGGCAGTGTTCGTTCCGCTGGTGGACGCCACCACGGGGCACGCAGCTGCCCCGGACGAGCTCCGACGCTACCTCCCCGAGGCCCTCTATCGGACGGTGGTGCTCAGCCTGTGGTGCGGCGCCAACACACTGCTCTTCGACGTGCGGGACGTCCACGTCGACCGCTCGAGCGGAGTGGCGACCGCCCCCGTTGCGCGCGGCGTACGCTTCACGCTTTGGCTCGTCACGCTCCTGCTCTTCGTCACCGGGGGCGCCGCCGAGGTGGGCTTTCAGCTGGGCCTCACCTCGGCGCCGGATGCTCGTCGAGGAGTGGAGGTGGCGGCTCTGTGCACCCTTTGCTGCACGTGGTTGCTTCGGAAGCGTCGGAGCCCCTGGTTCGCGCTCGCGGTGGATGGAACTCTGGCGATGCCCCTGGTTTGGCTCTGGGCCGCACGGGTGGTCTAGGTGAGCCCAAACCAAAGGCGTCCGTCTCGTCGAAGCGCGCCGTGAGCGTGGCCTTGGCGCCGCTCGGGCCGCCCGTCACCTTCAGACGCGGCGCGTAGCGCGCCCTTTGAGCTGGGCCATCTCCGGAGCCCTCGGCCAACGCAATCCACGCCGCGGTGGCGAGCGACAACACGCCCAAACCCGCTGCCAGGCGCGAAAGCTGAATGTCTCGCTCCACGGCCGAAACCAGCGCCTCGTCGCAGTTGGGGGCGCAGCGCTTGAGGTTTTCGACGCGATCCGCCGTGTAGGCGTCGAGGACGATGGCCGTTGCGAACGCCCCCACGCTCGCGCCGACCAAAGCCCACGTCGCCTCGGGCATGGGCCAGTTCGAAAAGCGGGCGCGTGAGGCGCCGTCATCGATGACCTGAGGACGCTCTCTGAGCTGAACGACCAACGTGCGCCGCTCGCCCACGGCCAACGTGACCTGGCTCTGGCGGCCCAAGTAGTCGTCGTGCTGCGTGCGGACGGAGTGCGGGCCCGGGTCGAGCTCGAGAGGCACACCCTGCGCTGCGGGACGACCATCGACGTATGCTCGAGCGTGCTCGATGTGCTCGCCGTCCGTCGTCTTCACCTGAAGCACCAACTGGGGAATGCGCGCTGCCAGCTCATTTTTGGCGCGCGAACACGCTCCCCGCACTTCGGTGTCGCAGCGCGCTTCGTCGCAGCGCGCCAAGGCGTCGCGCGCGTCGAGCAAGCGTTGCTCGGCGCGCAGCGTCACGGCGCGCGCAAGCCACCCGGCGCAGCCGCTGGGAGGCGCGCGCTTCGCGTCCGCGTCGACATGCGCGCCTCCTTTCGGGTCCGGCGCGCCCACGTCGGCTCGCGTGGCGGGCGCCGTGAAAGCCGCCACCGCCAGAAGACGTAGCGCGGCCGTTCTGACCCAGAGTCGCATGCCCCCCCTGCGCTGGCGTTGGTCCGCCAAGAGGCAGACCGGACGCCTCACCGAGTGCTCAGAGCGACCGCACGCGCTGGTTCCCCACTATTTTGTCTCACCGCGACGCGTAGCTGCGCCGCGGGAGCTTGCCTTCCCGCACCTCAGGCCCAATGGTGAAGCATCGACGGCAGCTCGCGCACGGCAGCTGGACGGACCGAATGCGGCGTCTCAGGCTCCGCGCAAAAGAGGTCTGCGGCGGCCGTGAGGCGCTCCAAAGGCGCACCAAGCCAGCGGAAACGTGAGCCTCGGACATTCGGGGCTTGACTGAGAAGGCCCAATTCGGGAAGTGGCACGCCATGCATTCGCACGAGTCCAATCGGGAGCCCATCTGGAGCCTCATGGGCGTGCTCTTTCAAGCGCACCCGTGGCACGGCGTCCCCATCGGCGAAGAGAGCCCCGAGAGGGTCACCGTCTACATCGAGGTCGTGCCCAGTGACACGGTCAAATACGAAATGGACAAGGCTTCGGGCTTGCTTCGAGTGGATCGCCCGCAGCGCTACTCGAACCAATGCCCCATGCCGTACGGCTTGGTTCCGCAAACGCTCTGCGACCGCCGCGTAGCGCAGCGTTGCATGGAGGTGACCGGCCGCCAGGGAGTCGTGGGAGACGGCGATCCCATCGACATTTGCGTCATTTCCGAGCGAGTCATCCCGCACGGCAATTTGCTGATGACTGCGCGCCCCATCGGCGGCCTACGCATGATCGACAACGGCGAAGCGGACGACAAGCTCATCGCCGTGATGAAGAACGACCCCAGCTTCGGGATGTGGCAAGACCTGAGTGACTGCCCCCGCGCCTTCATCGATCGCTTGAAGCACTACTTCTTGACGTACAAGCAAGGGCCGAACGTCGAGAAGAGTCCCTGCGAGATCGCCGAGGAGTACGGCGCGGAGGAAGCTCGCCACATGGTCGCCCTCGCTCACGAGGACTACCTGGAAACGTACGGGCACGTGGAGGACGCGCTCACCGCTGCACTCCATCGCGCCACGCTCAGCAAGCGCGGGTGAACGTCCGGGCGCTCCCTTTCCCTCACAGCCCGGCAACGTCGAAGCGCACCGAGCCGTCCACGTACAGTCCGACGGCTCGCACGCGGTAGTCGCCGTCCTTTGCGCACAGCGCGTCGCACCCCGAGCCGAGCTCGCTCGCCTCCACGGTCGTCCCGCCGAAGCGGTACGCGCCCGCGGCGTTCACCTGCCAGGTGTCGCGCACGTAGCCCACGCCAAGGGTGATACTGTTCGTGGCGCTCGGGGGCGTGCCGAAGGCGCTGGGATAGGCCGGGTCGCTCACGCGTCCGTCGAAGACGTACCCTGCGCGCACCGGAACGAAACCGCCCGTGGCCGTGACTCGGTACTCGACGCCCGCACGGATGGTGTGGCCGTCTCGCCAATTGAAGATTTGGTCGACGGAAACCGGGTTGCCGCCGATGTCTCCGCGCAACTCCTGAGAGTCGTTTTGTGATTGATCCGTGAACTCGTAGTCCGCGGCCACCCCGAAACGCTCCCAATCGAAGCGAGCGCCGAACGTGTACTTTTGCGGCAAGAGGAAGTCGAATTCGGGGTTTTGCACCTGCGCGAGCGCCAAGCCGTCGTCGCCGTCGGCGATCACGTCGATCTTGCTGCGGTAGGCGGCGCCCAAGGACAGCTCGGGGATGGGGCGATACTGAATACCCAATCGAAACCCGGACCAGTTGGTCCCGTTCAGGTCCAAGTCCAGGAGGTACGTCTTGTCGCGGTTCAGGGTGACGTGCGTCACACGCCAACCGCCGCCGATGCTCAGCTTTCCGGGGATCAGCTCGTCTTCTGGCACGTTGATCGAAGCGAGCACGGTGCCTTCCACGAAGAGGACTTGGGTTTCGTCCTTGATTTCGCGGCCGCGAATGTTCTGGTAGTCGTACTCTGCCGCTCCGGACGCGATGGGAAAGCCGGCGACGCCGACCGACACCCACTCGTGCAGGCGATAGCCGGCGGCGAGCATCGGGAAGGGCGCCACGATGGTGTTCGACTCGATGGTCTTTGCCGAGTTGTCCGGAGAAGTTCGGAGCTTGGCCAAGACCAAGCTGAAGTCGCCCAACAGCGTCAAGCCGCGGATTCCCTGAAGTCCCGCGGGGTTGTGAAATGCGGCGGACGGGTCGTCCACGTAGCCTACCGCGGTGCCCCCCATTCCCATGTGGCGCGCCGTGTACAGGATGGGCGTGTCCCAACCTGCTGCCCAGGCGACCGCGGGCAGTTGCGCCGCAGCAAACGCTGCCGCGCACACCCAACGCACGCCCATCTTCGAGACGACTCGTCCGCTTCGCATGGTCTCTTTCTCCGCTACTCGCTGCCCCTCACCTGCAGCGGTGACGTTCAGTCGTCGTCGTCGAGGTCGAGCCCGCTACAGTCTTCGAAATCATCGACGCAGTTCTCGGCCTGGCACTGCTGACAAACCTCGGCCGCGGGATCCGCCACGCACTCGGCGAGGCAGTTCTCGAAGGTACAGCCGACCAGCGTCGAGTAGCAGGTCGAGCATTCGGCGCTCATGCCGAGCTCCATGTTGATGCAATCCACCGCGCAGGGACCTCGTTCGGCCTCCGCCTCGGCATTGCAGGCCTGACCGCAGAGGGTCGCCACGTTGCGGGCTTCGCCCGACTCGACGAACTCGCAGTCCGTCTCGTTCTCACAAGCGCCGTCGTCCGTCGGGTCGCAGACCACGGCGGCCGGCAAGCCGCCTCCTCCGGCCGCTCCACCTAGGCCGCCCGTGCCGCCAGAACCGCCCGTCGCCCCGCCGGTGCCGCCGGTGCCGCCGCTCCCGCCGCTCCCGCCGCTCCCGCCGGAACTTCCGCCGGTGGCGCCAGTGCCACCACCGCCGGTCCCGCCGGTGCCACTGTTGTCGTCATCGTCGTCGTCACCACACGCGGTGACGCTCCCCAAAGTGAGCGCTAGCACAGCGCCCACCAACCATAGCCTCTTCATTTGGGTCCTCCTTCGCAGCTTCGACCCCACTTCTCGCGTATGGCGATCGGAGATCGTCCAAGTGCGGTCCGCTGGAAAGGAGGTACGGCTCAGCGGCGCAAGCGTAGGAGGGACTCTTGACCCATCGTCTCTAGATATCTCTGACTCACGTTGGCTGACGCGGCGTTCAGCTCGTCGAGCTCCGGGCTCGCGTCGGGGTCGACCACGGTGCGGAGCGGCCTGGTGCCAGGCTCCATTTCCACGAGGTCAATCAGGACGTCCACGACCTCGCGCAGCTCCGCGCTCGGTTGCGACTCCACGAACGAGCCATGAGAGGTGATTCTTTCCCCCAAATCGGCGTTGTCACCGTAGTGAGAAATCCGATCGACGTCCTCGGGGAGGATGCTCGTGCGCGTCAGATCCGTCGCGAACGTCCCCGGCTCGAGGATGATCGAATCGACGCCCACCGCGGAAAGCTCGTAGCGATACGCCTCGGCCAACGCCTCCATGGCGAACATACTGGCGTCGAACACCGCCAGGTTCGGCATCGCGAAGCGACCCAGGATGCTGGAAACGTGCAAGAGGAGTCCGGAGCGCCTCTCTCGCATATGAGGCAACACGGCGCGGTTGACGCGCTGAACCCCGAAAACGTTGTGCTCGAAGATCGTTTTCAGCTGAGACACCGTGAACGCCTCGGCCAAGCCCAACGCGCCGATGCCCGCCGAGTGCACCACGACGTCCAGGTGCCCTGCACGAGCGATGATGGAGCCTACTGCACGATCGACGGAGGCCTCCTGCGTCACGTCCATTTCGAGAACGTCCAGCTGGTAGCCCTTCATGAGACCGAAGTTCTGAAGCTGTCGGGCTTCCTTCACTCCGGCGCCGAAGCAGTCCGCCATGGTGGCAAATACCCAGTGCCCGCGCGCCGACAGCGCTTCGGCCGCGCAACGGCCCAGCGGGAAGTTGCACCCGGTCATCAGCACGTTTTGTCGACGCATTCTTCCTCCTCTGCGCGCGAACGCGGCCTGGCTTGGCTTCGCCCCCTCCGCCTCATGGTGGGACCCGTTTACTTTGACGACCGAAAGCCCTCGAGCAACGCCGCGCCGCGCCAACATCGAATCAGCCGCTGGGGCGACTTCGAGATCCGTGCCAGCGCGTTTGCGCGCTCTCGTCCGACAGGGATACTTGCCTCGGAGGGGAACCGAAGCATTGCGGGCAAAAAGGACGCACGTGGCGGCCCGTCGTCCCTGCGCCGCGCGGGAGAAAGCCATGAACAAGCCGACTCGGGTGGGGTGCGCCGCAGGCGTGGCAATTTTGATGGGTTGCGCAGGGCAAGACGACCGCGCGGCAGAACATCCTCGGCAGCAAAGCGCAGCTGCCGTCCGAGCCGGGCCCGCTGTCGAGTCGAGCTCCGCGAGCGTGGGGGCCGAGGCCGGCGCCGTGCCAACGCCGAACCCGGCGAGCTTGGTGGGCGTCAGGTGGCTTTGGTCGCGCTTCACCGATCCAGTCGCTGGCGCCCTCGAGGTTCAAAATCCGAAAGACTACTCGCTGGTGTTCACGGAAGAGGGAACCGTGGTGGTCCACTCGGATTGCAACACCGGCGTCGGCGTTTACACGTTCGACGGCGACGACGTCACCGTGCGCGTCACCAAGATCACGTCGGACACGTGCGGTGAGGACTCACTGTCCACGGAGTTCGTGGACAACCTGAACTCGAGCTCCCGCTACTTCATGCAAGGGGGGAGCCTGTTCATCGATCTACGCTACGACAGCGGGACGATGAAGTTCGACAACGGCGGCTCTGCTCGTCCCGTGGATTGAGCAGAGCCCGAGAGCTTCGTCACCGACCGGCTCGACCGAGAGCGCTCACTCCGGGTCCGGTCCGGGAACGTCGAGGTAGTTTCCCGTATCCACCTGCCGCACGGGCGCGACGCCGGGTGCAGATTTTCTTTTCTCCAGCTGGGGCGATTCGTAGCTGGGGACGCTCCCCAACTCGAGCTCGAAGCTGTCGGCTTCGGGCGTTCGAACGGTTCCCTCCACCTTTTCGAACGGCCCCGCGACGACCAGCGGCAGCGTTGAGATCGCGATCATTCCTTTTCGGGTGTCGATTCGACCCGTGATTGAAAGCGAGCGCGCATCACGAAGCTCGCTGCCGTCCAAAGAAACGCTCACTTCGATGGTGCCCTTTCGCTCCGACACGTCGACCTCACGCGCCGCAACGGAACGGGGCGCGTCCTTGTCGGACACATCCGCGACTTCCACGAGGAGCGTGGAACGCGACGGGAGCGGCGTGGTGGTGCCCAGGTCCACGCGTACGCGGAGCTCGGCGGGGCCCTCCAGGCGCTCGAACGGCACGCCGTCGTCCGCTTCGCCTCGCTCGGCCCCGGCGACAGCCGTCGTCACCTCCGCTCTCGATGCACTGTTCACCCGTGCAGCCCCGGAACCCCCGCACGCCGCAGCTGCGAGGCCCAACCCCGCGGCAAGAAGGGGCCCCCAGGCGCTGCGGAAGCGGACACCAAGTACGGAGGTGCTTTCGCTGAGCTCCTGCATTTCTTCTGCTTTCTTTTCGGGCCCCGGCGGACAGAGAAGGCCGCCCCCATTCGCCCCAGAGCGGTTGCCGCTCCACCCTCCCCCCAGCGCACGGTCTCGTCCCGAGACCCGGCGCACAGGTCGACATTCGTTCAAGGACCTGATCTAACGGCCGCCGTGCCAGCGGCGACGCGATTCGACGAACCGCCCCCCGCGCCAGCTCCCTTCCCACGGGCAAGCGAAGAGCCGGCTCACCGCGTGCGCGCGCCGTTCCCTTTCGTTCCACGCCTTCGCTTGTTTGGCGAGAGCGTGCTCATCGAGGACGAGGCGGGCGAGCACGAGGCCGTCTGCGCGGTGCTCACGCTCGAGTTCGATTACGACGGTGTTCGCGTACGTCCCGGCGACGACATGGACGAGCTCTCGGGGCTCGACCGAAATTTGGGGGCGGAGGCTCGCGCGCAGCGCATCTTGGAGAGCTTCGGGGCCGTGGAGCTTTCCTGTGTCGACGGCTGCATCACGCCGCTCGATTCGCCGGCGAACTATCTGGCGAGCCTTTCGGAGAGCTCCCATGCGGGGTGTTCTTTCGCCGCGTATGCGGTCCCCGAGCTCCGCGCGCAGGCCTTCGACGTGGTGTTCGACGCCTCGTACCCCTACCCGGTCGTCGCGCCCGCCGAGGCCCCCTGGTACGCCGTCGTGGAGCCGGATCAACGATTCGACTGGTTCGGCGTCGAATTCGGCATCGAGGTCGACGGACGCCCGGTCAACCTCGTGCCGGCGCTCTTGGAAATGCTCGAGTCCGTCTCGGAGGGCGAGAGCTTCGACGCGCTCGCGCACTGCCCCGCGCGCTTTCGCGCGGTGCCGACCGGCGACGGACGCTACGTCGTCGTGCCCTGGGAGCGGCTCTCACGCATCTTGCGTGTCTTGGCGGATCTGTACCCAGAGGACGGACAGCCGCGCCTCTGTATCCCGCGCGCCCAAATGATCGAGCTCTCGGAGCTGGACTCGGCGCTCGGCGCGGGCGGCGCCGAAGTAGCGTGGCGGGGCGACGTGGCGTGGGTGGAGCGTGCGCGCGCGATCAAGCGTGGTCCCGATTGGTCCCCGCAACCAGCGGCGCTCCGAGCCACACTTCGCCCCTACCAGCACGAGGGACTCATGTGGCTCGAGCACCTGCGCGACAACGAGGTCGCAGGCGTGCTCGCCGACGACATGGGCCTCGGAAAGACGCTGCAGACCATCGCGCTGCTCGCCCGCGAAAAGGAGGCCCGACGCATGGATCGCCCAAGCCTCATCGTCGGCCCGACGAGCCTGGTCGGCAACTGGAAGCGCGAGCTGGAGAAGTTCGCGCCGCACGTGCGCGCCTTGGTCTTCACGGGCAGCAAGCGCCACGCGTGGTGGGCGCGCTTCGACCAGGCGGAAGTCGTCATCACGAGCTACCCGATCTTGATCCGCGACCTCACGAAGCTTCAGAAGCGCAAATTCCACTACGTCATCGCCGACGAGGCGCAGGCCATCAAGAATCCTCGCAGCCAAGCCAGCGCCGCGTTGCGCGCCCTCGAGTCTCGGCACCGCCTCGCCATCAGCGGCACTCCGGTAGAAAACAACTTGGACGAGCTGTGGTCGCTGTTCGAGTTCGTCATGCCGGGGCTCCTAGGCTCGACGGAGCAGTTTCGAAGGCACTTCCGCGACCCCATCGAACGAAGCGGCAACGAGGAGCAGCTCGTGGCGCTGCGCGATCGCGTCGCGCCGTTCATCCTGCGTCGCCTGAAGGAGAGCGTCGCACGCGATCTACCGCCCAAGACCGAGCTGGTGCGCGCGGTGGATTTGGAGGGGGACCAACGCGATCTCTACGAAAGCATCCGCGTTGCGGCGCACGGAGAGGTGCGTCACGCCATCGCGCAGAAGGGCATCGCCGGCTCCGCCGTCACCATCCTGCAAGCCCTCACCCAGCTGCGCCAGGTGTGCTGTGATCCGCGCTTGGTCGGCGTGGAGTCGGCGCGGGACGTGCAGCGCTCGGCCAAGTACGACTTTTTCTTCGAGCTGCTCGAGGCGCAGCTGGCAGAAGGGCGGCGCGTCCTCGTCTTTTCGCAGTTCGCTCGCATGCTCGCACTCCTCGGAGACGGCATGCGACAGCGCTCCATCAAGCACGTCGTCCTCACCGGCTCCACGCCGAATCGTCAGAAGGTCGTCGACACGTTCGAGGCAGGGCGGGCAGACGTCTTCTTGATCAGCCTCAAGGCAGGCGGGACGGGGCTCAACCTGGTCTCGGCCGACACGGTCATCCACTACGATCCGTGGTGGAACGCCGCAGCCCAAATGCAGGCCACCGATCGCGCGTACCGCATCGGTCAAACCCGGCCGGTCTTCGTCTACAATCTCATCGCGTCCGCGAGCGTCGAGGAGCGCATGCTCGCGTTGCAGCGTCGAAAGCGGTACTTGGCCGACACCTTGCTCGGCGCGAAGAGCTCGGCGCCGCTTTCTCTCACGGACGTCGAGGACCTGTTCGCGCCGCTCGACCCCGATCCCCCCGCTGACGACGCTTGAGTCGAGATCCAATGACCGAACCTTCGATTGTCGTCGACCGTCTTCGCCTGCTGGGCGTTCAGGGAGCCAACAAGGTGATGGCCGGTGAGCTTTCGCGCCTCGCGGGGCGCGCGCTCACGGGAGCACCTCTCGAACGCTTTCGCGCGGCGGCTCCGCAAAAGCTCGGCCCCGGCGCATTGGCGTACCCGTTCGACGCGGAGGTGGCGCGCCTGGCCGTGAGCTACCATCGCACTTCCGCGCGCGTGCTGTGGGACTTGTACGAATCCTCCGCGACGCGCCTGGAGCCTCTCTACGCCGAGCTAGTGGAGGCCGTGGCACGAGATGCGCGGCCGTGGGCGTTCAACGGCGCGAAAATTTCCGTCCACGCGTTCGCCCCTCGCTCGGTGGCGGCCGGGGAGCGACAGGTCGTCGGCACCGTGAAAAATGCCCTCATCGACGGCGCGGCGCGGCGCGGCGTGCGCCTGGACGTGTCGCCGGAAGCAGCGGACATCGAGCTGCACGCACGTTCGCACGTGGCTCCGGACGGCACGCCGCGCCTCACCGTGTCCATCGATCTCGCGGGGCGTCCCATGCATCAGCGCGGCTATCGCACGGAGGCCGGCGAAGCGCCCCTCCGCGAAGATCTCGCGGCGCTCCTGGTCATGTTGTCGCGCTACGACGCTCGACGAGAAGCGCTGGTCGATCCGATGGCGGGCTCGGGCACCATCGTGATTGAAGCGGCGTGCATGGCGCGCGCTCGCCCGGTGTGGCAGTCGGGGCGCACGCCGAAGGCGGAGCGCTTGCCCGCGCTAGGCGCCGAGTTCACGCGCAAAACGAGCCCGCTTTTCTCCGACACGAAGCCCGTTCTGTTCGCCAGCGAGGTCGACGAAGAGACCTTCCGCACGCTGCAGCGCGCAGTGCGCACGGCGGGCGTCGAACCGGACGTCACGGCCAAACGCGCGGATTTTCGCAGCATCGATCCCCGCCTCGTCCGCGCCGAGATTCAGAAGCACGGCCTAGAAGGCGGGGTCGTGCTCTCGAACCCGCCGTGGGGCGAGCGCCTCGCGCGCGGCGACGGAGAGCTCCGCCGCCTCTATCGAGATCTCGGCGCGTGGTGCCACGAGCTCGGCTCGAGCTTCCGCTTCGGGTTCATCGTGTCCAACCCCGAGTTTCCGGCTTGCTTTGGGGGTCGCCCGCGCGTGGAAAAGCCGCTGTCGAGCGGGCCGCTCCGAGCGACGTTCTACCTGTACGAGCCGTGAGCTTTCCGAGGCTCTTGGGCTCTGTACGGCCAACGGAGGCGACGGGCGACGACGCCCCCACGACTCGGAGAGTCAGTAGCGGATCCCGAACTCGCACGTGAAGCGGATCCACGTACTGACCGGGCGGCCCGCGTCGTCGAGCGGTGTGCCCCACCCCGCCGAGCCGCCGAGCGCCCGAGCGCACGCTGCAGCAAAGCTGCTCTTGGTAGGCTGCTCCGAGAGCGCGACGGTTTGCACGACCTCACCGTTCGCCGACACCAGCGCCCGCACACTGCCACGTCCCGAGAGCTGCTCGGCGCGCGCAGCTGCCGGGTACTGCGCTTCGATGCGCGCTCCCAAGCCGCTCGGCTGGACGGGGCGCCTGGCGAGCCGAGCGACGTCCACCGGCGAGGTCGACGCAGACGACGCGCCCTTCGCAGCAGCGGAGCTCAGAAGCCCGGAACCATTTGCCGCAAGGCCAGAGCTTGCCGCGACGGGAGCTCCGAGCGCCCCAAAAGCGACGGGTGCGCTCGACGAGGCGCCCGGCGCACCCAGCGCCTGCGAAAAAACGACGGGCGGAGCCGCGGCAGGCTGAGCGACCACGGGCGCCGCCGCAACGGGCCCAGCAGGAGCATTCGCCACTGTCGAAGAGGCGCTCCGCGCCGCGTCCGCTGCGCTCGGGCCCGCCGTGCTTGCGCTCGCGGAGGGCAGAGCCGACGTGGAAGCCAACGCAGGGGCCGGCAGCACGCTTTCTTCGAGAGCCGTGCTCACCTCGAGCTCGATTTCCCGGATGGCGGACGCGACCGGCGCGACGTGCTCGGCGCGCCCCCCGTGCATGGCCAGCGCAATGACGACAGCGTGCACGAGCACGGCCGACGACAGCGCCACGACCGCGCCGCTGGCGCGTTTCCTCGCTACCGGGGAAGCTTCCGCAAAATCGCCCCAGAACGGCACTGCGTCGTGCTCGTTCGGGCAACACGCCAGCTTTTCGTGGCACGCGCGGCTGTTCTGGGCGTGCGCCCAGATGAGCAGCGCCGACAGCACCAGCGAGGGAAACACCTCCCACGCCATGCTCACGACGTGAAGCTCGAACAGTGCTGCCACGATGACCGCACCAGCGAGCGGCCAAAGCGCTTCTCGACTCTTGTGCACCCACGCGCCCAGGCCCACCCCGACGATGCCGAGGAGCACCAGACCTCGCCGGAGCCCCGTCTCCACGCCGTGGTTGGCGAGCGCGGGCAACGCGGTAATCAACAAGGGCGTGAGCGCGCAGTGGATGGCGCACAAACCGGAAAGCAGCGCGCCGCATGCGTCCAGAAGACGCACGGGAAGCACGTTCTTGTAGGTCAGGCTCGAGCTCTGCACGGTCGCCACGAGTCGGTCGGGGAAGGGCCGAGCCGGCTCCCTCCCAGGAAGCGGCCAGCGGCGGCCAAAGCTGCATGACATTCTCGATTGTTGCAACCCAGTTGCGGAACCCCCTTCTGCAACGCGGTTACAGAAAGCTTGCCTCCCCTGCTCCCCCAAGCGACACTCTGAAATAGATGTCCGTCACACGGCCGGTCCTCCCCGACGAGCGGCTCCGCGAAATGCTGTCGGGGGCAGGCTTGCGCGTTACCTCGCCGCGCCTGGCAGTGCTCCGCGAGCTGTGCGCCCAAGGAACCCCCGCCAGCCACACCGAGCTCACCGATCGCTTGGCCCCGAGCGGCCTCGACCGAGTCACGGTCTACCGCAACCTCGTGGCGCTGACGGAAGCAGGGCTGCTCGTGCGCACTCAGCTCGCAGACCACGTGTGGCGCTACGAGCTCCCCATGCAGGGCGCCAGCCACGGCCAGCATCCTCACCTCGTTTGTAACGACTGCGGCTCGGTTGAATGTCTGCCCAAGGCGGCGGTGCGCCTCCAAGGGCACGCGGCAGAGGCGCACGTGTCCGAGGTGCAGCTGCGCGGCCTCTGCTCGGACTGTCGCTGAGGCTCTTCGGCGCCAGCGGGCTCGCGGCGCGTTCGCCTCGAAACGAGAGGGTCCGCAGGAAGCAGCGTGACCGACCGTTCACCGCCAGCGCATGCGTGCGCTCGCGTTCTCCTTGATGC
>JAEYVE010000215.1 GCA_023432025.1 Pseudomonadota bacterium | reverse complement strand
GGTCCGACTGCACCGGATGATGTAGTGATTGGTTCAGGAAATTACAACGGAAGCGGATTTAATGCTAATAATATCACCGTATCCTCAGGAGCTGCGCTTACCATTCCTTCCGGACAGACCATTGACGCCGCCAACATGACGGTAGAAGACAATGCGAATTTCATTCAGGAAGATGGTTCCACTTTGAATCTTACAGGAACGATGACGCTGAATAAAAATGCGACCAGCGATGCGGCGAAATATGTATTCTGGAGTTCACCTGTGCAAAATCAAAATGTGTACAACATTTATCCTGCAGGAACACCACAGTTTGTGATGACCTATAATTCTGATACAGACCTGTATCCTACGGTTGCAAATCCTACGATAGCAGCGGCAGGAGTGGGGTATTCTGTGAAAGTTCCCGTTTCCGCAACAGCAGCTCAGTTTACCGGAGCACCGAATTCTGGAGATATTCCTGTCAGTCTGGATAATGCAGCGAATGCCAACGGAAATACCTGGAACCTGATTGGAAACCCGTATCCATCGAATCTGAATCTTCAGTCGCTGTACAATGGAGGAGGAATAGGTTCTTCTATCTATTTCTGGGACAATATTTCCGCTACCAATACCACACAGCAACAGGCGGCCACCACCTGGGCGGTGTTCAACGCAGCAGGTGGAACATGGAGCAGTAAAGGAGGTTTGGGAATCGATGATAATAGCCTCGTAAAACCCGGACAAGGATTTATTGTACAGGCAACGGCGCCTTCCATTACGTTTACCAACGCGATGCGCAGCGCAGCAACGGCGAATTTTATCAACAAAGGAATGAATCCAGGTGAAGGTAAATTCTGGCTGAAACTGGCTACGCCTTCCGGAACTCAGTTCCAGACGGCCATTACGTATGGAGGCGGTGCTTTGAATACTTTGGAAGCATTCGATTCTAAAGTGATGAGCGTAGGGGCCAACGGAATTTATTCTTATCTGGGAACCGATAAGCTCGCTATTCAGGGAAGGGATTATTTTGTGAATACCGATGTGGTTATTCTTGGAAACAAGCATTCCGCTTCAGGCCAGTACACTTTCTCGCTGGCAGGGAAAACAGGATTGTTTGATGCCGGACAAGCAATTTATCTGAAAGACAAGCAGACGAATATCTATACCAACCTGCAAACCGACAGTTATACTTTCCTAAGTGATGCATTGGAACAGCAGGATCGTTTTGAAATCGTTTATCAGCCACAGGCTGCTTTGGGAACTTCAGAAACGGTAAAAGCAGAAACTGTAGTGTACAAAGATGGTGATCATTTCACGGTGAAAGCATCTGAAAAAATCCTCAGCATTGAAGTGTATGATGCCTCCGGAAGGCATATCGGAACCGTGAAGCCTGACAGCACAACGGCTCAGGTAACGGCAGGAAGCAGAGGAATGTACCTGCTGAAAATCAAAACTCTGAACTCCGAAACTGTTAAAAAAGTAATAAAATAATGATGAAAAAGATAACCCTACTATTCATGATGGGACTGGGCGGCATGCTGCTGGCGCAGTCCGGAAATGTGTTCGCAGATTCTGAGAACAATCTGTACGAAGAAGAGGAGGTAATGTACCAGACTCACGATACAAACCCCGGAGGTCCCGGAGACCCCGCTGCTCCGATTGATGACTACCTTCCGGTGCTCATGGTCGCCGGAGTTGCCATCGCCCTCTATGCAGTGCGCCAACGGCAGGCTTTGCTCAATAAATAAGAGATTATTTTTATTCAATACAACAGCAGGAACACCACCTGCTGTTTTTTGTTGAAAGTACTGTGGTTAGACGCAAGGCTGTATGTCTTAATCAATTGGTTATTTTCAATTCGTTAATGAACATAAATATTCTTTATTTTTATTTTAAATGAATTGGGATTTTTTTATATATTTGCTGTTCATCAACATTTTAAACATAAATTATGAAGAATTTCTATGAAAAGGGAATGTCGTACGCAGTGCGGCGAACCTATCTGAAAGGCATTCTTCTCGCTATTTTCCTTTTGGGGATGGGAAGTGAGAAGTTTAATGCGCAGGTATGGACGATTTCGGTATGTTCTGGGATGCCCGGACAAACCCAGAGTAATTTGTATGGTCCCATGTATTCCACTTCAACGGCGAATGCCACTAACAGGCTAGCCACGATTTATCCCGCATCTCAACTGGCGGGAATTGCCAATCAGGTACTTACCGGAGTTTATTTTCATACCGGTGCCGGGAATGCCAACGGAATGCTGGGTACTCCCAGTTTTAAAGTCTGGCTGAAAGAAGTGACACAGGACAACTGGGGAAGCGGAGCTCTGGACTGGGCTACTGCGTCTGCCGGGGCTACTTTACTGTTTGACGGGAATCCTGCTCCTATTGTTGGAACAACGGGGGGCTGGAAAGAATTTCCTTTCACAGGGACTTTTACTTATTCAGGAACTCAGAATCTGGCATTATTTGTAGAATATACCAATCCGACAGCCAGCAACGCCATCACCTGGTCTTATGAATATAACCTGAGTGGTACCTGTACCAGTGCCAACGGAACAAAATACAGCAATAATACTACAGGAACGTTGCCTGCCTCTCTTTCGTCTTCTGAAATGAGAAGACCATATATCGCCTTTGATATGGTGGTAACATGTAATGCACCGGTAAATGTGACTGTCAGTGGCATTACCCAGACCAATGCTTCCATCACCTGGACTGCAGGCGGTACGGAAACCTCGTGGGATTATGCTTTGCAGCCGGCAGGTACAGGAATTCCGACGAGCTGGACTTCCACTTCGACGCCTTCGGTTTCCCCTACGACCCTCAGCCCTAACACTCAGTATGAATTTTACGTAAGATCAGATTGCGGAGCTGTTGACGGGGTAAGTGTATGGAAAGGGCCTTACAGTTTCCAGACTCCGTGCGGACCAGCCGCTACGATGTTTGAGAACTTCGATTCTTATGGTACCGGAACCTTCCTTCCCAGCTGCTGGGTGAGGCTGATGCCTCCCACGGGAACAGCAGGAACACTGAGCATCAGCTCTACCTCTCCGGCTTCGGGTTTACGGAATATTTACCAGTTTACCTCTACCGCGAATGTTTCCGGTATTGCGGTGTTACCGGAGTTCAGCAATGTGAATGCCGGAACGCACTGGCTGAGATTTAAAGCCAGAACATCTTCCACGGCCCTTCCGGGTGCTCTGGAAGTAGGGTTTGTAACCGACGCTACTGACTGGAACAGTTTTGTGAATTTACAGACGTTAGATATTGTCAATGGCACCTACAACGATAATTATTATACCGTTGTGATTCCGAACTGGATTCCTGCTACAGCAAGACTGGCCATTAAGAACCCATCCGACGGGAAGGGATACTATTGGGATGATGTGTATTGGGAACAAATGCCGACTTGTCTTCCTGCTACGAATTTTGCGTACTCCAATATCACGGCTACCACGGCAGATATCACCTGGACGGCCCCTTCTACAGCGGTATTGAACTATAGTGTGTATTACAGTACCTCCAATACCTCTCCGGATGCTACCACGGTTCCTTCTCATACGGTAACCGGAACTTCCGTAAGTTTATCTACTTTGAATCCCGGTACGAATTATTTTGTATGGGTGAGGGCCAACTGTTCGGCCACCGATCAGAGTGCGTGGGTACAGCTTCCTCTTTTGATGACGCAGTGTGCACCGATGACTTACCTGTATGAGAACTTTGATAGTAATGCCACCGGAAGTGTTGTTCCCAACTGTTGGGATAGAATCATCAGCGGAAGCGGATCTCAGACGATCTCTACCACGACCCCGTCTTCTGCACCGAACAATATTTACCAGTACAGTTCTACTGCTGCTAATTCCACCATCGTGGTATTGCCTGAGTTCAGTAACATTAATGCCGGAACGCACTGGCTAAGATTCAAGGCGCGAGCGACTTCAGTAGTGGCAGCCACCGCTCTGGAAGTAGGCTATGTAACGGATGCCACCAGCGCTTCTTCGTTTGTGCTGCTCCAGACTGTTCCGATTCTGGAAACGTCTTATGGATTAGATTATAAAATTCAGGTTCCGACCTCGGTACCTGCCAACGCGCGCCTGGCGATCCGCAATCCGGGAGCTACCACAGCGAGCTACTATTGGGATGATGTGTATTGGGAGCCGACACCAAGCTGTCTGCCACCTACCAATGTAGCAATAACCGGCGTTACAGCGTATGGAGCTCAAGTAACATGGACAGCGCCTACCACTCCGGTAGGAACAGGATATGATGTATATATTGACACTACGAATACGGCCCCTACTGCAGCTACTGTTCCGACAGTAAGTTCTGCTACTTCTCCTGCAACGCTTCAGAATCTTACCCCTGCGACCACTTATTATGTATGGGTAAGATCCAACTGTGGATCAGGGGATCTGAGTGATTGGATTCAGGTTCCGGTGAGTTTCCTGACCTCATGTGCACCGGTTGCGACCCTGTTTGAAGATTTTGATTCTTATGCTACCGGAGCTTTCCTTCCCAGCTGCTGGGTGAGGCTGATGCCTACCACGGGAACTGCGGGAACACTGAGCATCAACTCAACAAGTCCGGCCTCTGGGACAAGAAATGTTTATCAATATACCTCTGCAGCCAATGTATCGGGTATCGCGGTACTGCCTGAGTTCAGCAATGTAAATGCCGGAACGCACTGGTTGAGATTTAAGGCGAGAACTTCTTCCACGGCGCTTCCGGGTGCTTTGGAAGTGGGGTATGTTACGGATGCTACCGACTGGAACAGTTTTGTTAATTTGCAGACGTTAGATATTGTCAATGGCACCTACAACGATAATTATTATACCGTTGTGATTCCGAACTGGATTCCTGCCACCGCTCGCTTAGCCATTAAGAACCCTTCGGACGCAAAAGGGTATTATTGGGATGATGTACATTGGGAAGCGGTTCCAACGTGTTTCGCACCTACCAATCCGGTGTTGACAGCTGCCAGCTTTACCTCACTGGATTTCTCATGGACAGCTCCTGTAGGATCTCCAACTCCGGTGCAGGGATATGAGTATTATATTTCAACATCGAATACGCCTCCTACTTCAGCTACTGTTCCATCAGGAACCAGTGCAACGACTTCGGCTTCCATTACC
>JAEYVE010000096.1 GCA_023432025.1 Pseudomonadota bacterium | reverse complement strand
GCGCTCGAATGAGCCGCAAACTCGACCACTCGAGCGAGCGAGCGTCCAGGCCGCCGCTATTGACCGCCGCTTGAACGTAGAAAGGGATGGCTGCGTCGCCCGCGTTTTTGAGAAGCTCGCGTGCTTGATCGAGCGCCTGGAGGTTCTTTCCCATGCGTTCTCGCGCCTCTTCTTGCTTGCGGCCGTACAAGAGCTCCCAGAAGCGCGCGGACAAGCCGCGCACGCGCGGATCGCTCGGCGCCACGTCTTGAAGCTGAGAGTACAGCGCGTACGAACGGGCGATGTCCGCGCCCGAGGCGCCGCTCTCGCCCTTCGCCAAAATACCCTCCAGCTCCGTCAGGAGCGCGGTCACGCGCGCCTCGTGCTGGCCGAGCTCGCGTAGCGAAATTTTCGCGCCGTCCAAGGCGGGGCGGGCTTCGCGCGGGGGGCGAATGCGTACCACGGCTTCGTCCGGCGGGGCCTCGCCGTAGGCGGCCGACTTCAGCACGTCCGTCAACTGGGCGGTCACCGTGCCGTGCTCGTCCGTGGTGCCCAGGGGGTGCACGCCGCTGCCGATCACGAGGGAGACTTCCACGTCCCGCGCATAGCTTTGCGCGCACGTGACGTCGCCTTGGGGCTCTCCGGCGACTTGCTTTCTTCCGAGGCCCTCGGTGCGGACGACCTCGTTTCCTTCCACGGTTTGTTGTTCACGCTCGACCAGCTGAATGGGGATGATGCTGCACTTCGAGCTTCTGAAGACGTGCACCGTGAACGCGTCTTTGGCGGGCTCGACCTGGACTTCGTAAGCGGTGTCGCGCGGAGCCCCATAGGTGACGGCCGTCCCCGTCGGCGTGTCCACGGTGCGGACGGTGGGAGGGCTGCCGCCACAGGCGACGACGGCCGCCGTCGAAACCGCGCAGCCAAAAATACGGCCGCGTGCGACCCAAGCGGGAAGAGGGAGGGGTGCCATGACGGCGAAGCCTACGTCCGTGGGGCGCTCTCGCTCCCCGGTCGTGCTGCTTTCCGTTCCGCTTCGTGGGTTTTTCGCCGTACCTCGCGTCATGGCTGCAAAGAGTAGCGCGCTTTGGTGAGGCCGGCGGGACGAAGCGAAAGCGGCTGTGTTCCTCCGGGCCCGGAAGGGTCCAGTGGGATAAGGTCTCCGCGTAGACGCCTCCTTGTGAGCTTCTTGGTGGGCTCTGGCGCGCGCGAGCGCTCGACGGAGGAGCTGTGCGCTGGCTATTCTCGCGCGCGATGATGGGTCAAAGCGTCTGGGGCACAGGTGGAGCGGCGCGCCGCGTGGCGCGAGCGGTCGAGCGAGCGAGCGCGACGCGCGCCGGGTTTCTCGTGTTACTTGCTGCTTTGGCGAGCGGGTGCGCTCGTGGGCCGCAAGTGGCGACGGACGATTTGCCGCTTCGTCGCGTGGTCGTGTACCGCAACGGCGTCGCGTACTTCGAGCGAGGCGGGGTCGTCGACGGTGAGCGCGTGAAGTTCCGGTTGCGCGAAGAGAACGTCGGAGACTTCTTGGCAACGCTGGCCATCGTGGAGCGCGGGGGCAGCACGGTGCGCGCCGCCTCGTTCCCCGTCGAGATCGAAGAGAACGATCGTCCATACACCGAGGTCGAGGCCGCGCTCGACGCTTGGGAGCGTCGCTCGAAGGGCAAGGACAGCCGAAAGCTGCGGGACGTCACGCTGGAGCTGGACGGCGGAGAGCACGACCTCGCCGTCGGGTACCTCGCCGAGACGCCTCTGTGGCGTCCTTCGTATCGCTTGGTCGTCCACGACAACGGCCAAGCGGACTTGCAGGCGTGGGGCATCGTGCAAAACCAGTCGGGAGAAGACTGGACCAACGTCACGATTTCGCTCGTCGCGGGCGCTCCCATCGCGTTCGAATCGACGCTGGGAGACCCAGTCATTCCGCCGCGCCCGGTCGTGTCCGACACCGGTGAGGTCATTCACGCCGTACCGGACTCGGTCACGAGCTACCACGAAGCGCCGCCCTCCGCGGGCGTCGAGGACCAAGCCGCGGCGGACGAGGTGGCGATCGAAGAAACACGTGCGGCCAAGGCGACGAGCAAGCGCCGGGAAGCCGCGCCGCAGCTCTACATGAAGGACGACGAGGGCTACGGCAGGGCGGGCGGCGCAGCGCCCGCGATGGCGGCAGCGCCGCCCATGGCAGCCCCGAACGGACCGCGGGACGCATCGCGTTTGGCGACGGTCCAGGTGCAGACGGGCGCAACGCGTTATGACGTGCCGCACACCGTGACCATCCCGGACAAGAGCGCCACCATGGTGCTCTTGGTGAGTAAGAAGGTCCCCGGTGAGGCCGTGTTCTTGTTCGCGCCGGACGCGGGCGTTCCGGACTCTGCGAAGCACCCGTTCCGCGTGGCGCGCTTCACCAACGCGTCGGCGGGCCTTTTGGAGCGCGGCCCCATCGCCGTCTTCGAAAAGGGCGCGTTTCTCGGTCAAGGCATGCTCGATTCCTTGCCCGACAAGGCCCACGCAACAGTGCCGTTCGCCTTGATGCGCGCGCTCGGCGTCGATCAAGAGCGCAGGTACGACGTGCGCGGCGCGCGGCTCTACTCGGTGGAAGCGAGCTCCCTCCAGGTGGAGCGGGACCAAGCCACCGTCAGCATCTACAAGGTAAAAAACGGCGATCGAGAGGCTGCAAAGCTCTTGGTGCGTCATCCGCGAATCGCCGGCGCCACGCTGCACGCTCCTCCCCCAGGTACGGAAGACAACGTGGGGCAAGGGCACGCGTTGGTTCCCGTCAGCGTGCCCGGCTACGGCAAGGCGGAGCTCATCGTCGAAGAGCGTCAACCGACTCGTCACGCCGTCGACTGGTTCGATCAAGTCGCGGCGAACGCGGTGGCCGAGTACCTGAAGGACCCAGAAGCGGATCCCAAAGCGGTGGAGCACCTTCGCAGCGCCTTCGTCATTCGCGAGCAGGTCGAAAAGCTCCGCGATCGCGAGAGCACGTTGCTCGCCGAACAGCGTGAGCTCGAAAAGGCGGCACGAGAAACACGTCTCAGCCTCGAGGCCATCGAAAAAAACAACCGCGCGGCAGATCTGCGCGCCAAGCTTACGGAGCGGCTCAGCCAAACCACGGGACGCCTCGATCAGCTCACCAAGGAGCTCGTCGAAATCCGGCTCGGGCTCGGTGAGCAACAAATTCGCTTCCGGGACGCCGTGCGCGGCATCCGCATTCCTCCCCGCAAGTAGCGCCCCGAGAGCTCGCTCTGGAAAATGGGGGCGTCCAGGGTTCGGTAGAGCTCGGTGCTCCCGCACTACGCCGCAAGTCCAGCAGCCGAGCTCGCCCAGAACGGGGGGGCGTCCAGGGTTCGGTAGAGCTCGGTGCTCCCGCACTACGCCGCCCGTCCGGCAGCCGCGCGCGACCCTCGCCGCCTCACTGTGGGGCACAACGCCGTCGGGGTGCGGAGCGGCGGTGGGGCTCGAAGGGGCTCCCCGTGGCGGCGCGAAGTCTCGAAGGTAAACAAGGTGGTTGAGGGTGCGCGGATATCGCACCTTTTTTGGCCCGAACGCCGGACGCGAGCGACTCTCGCCCGCAGGAGGTATCCCTGTGCGCCGTCATCGAGAAATCCGCCGTCGTCCGAGCCGCCATACGGTCCGCATTCCGTGCCAGGTCGTGCGTGAGAGGGACTTTCGGCTCGTGGCGGACCGCATCGAGAATCTATCGGCCTTCGGCATGCTGGTGACCCCGGCCGATCCGGTGCTGACGGGCGAAAAGCTCTTGGTTTCGTTTCAGCTGCCCGGAACGTCGAAGTGGTTCGACGTTGGCGCCACGGTGACCCGCGTGTCCCACGGACGCAGACCCCTCGAGACCTCGCGCAAACTCGGCCTCGTCTTCGACGACCTCGGTCCCTTCGAGCGATTTCAAATTCGAAAGGCGCTCGAAGGAAAGCCGGTGATCCCCCCCAGCGCGCGCCCCGGTCGGCGCGATGCATCGCACCTCACGGCGCAACTCTTGCGCGGCTCGTCCCCCACTGCGCGATAGAGGACGAGGAGCTCCTTCGTTCGCCAGCACACGCCCCGCGTCTCCGCGAGGTTGTGCTCGCGCGCCATTTCGATCTTGAAAGGTGCAAGTGTGGCGCGCGTGAAAACGTATCGTGAACTCGAAATTTCGAGCGAGTGTGATTCCGTGCACGTTGAGTGGGCGACGTGTCTCACACTTTCTCTCACGAGTCGCCACAAGGCATGAGAAGCAGCGAGCGCCGTTCGAAATTGCGGCGTTTCCTCTCATTTTCGCTTTGGTTTGGCGCGGGTTCCGTGCCATCAAAATCAATGCGCTCGGTTGGGTTGGCCTGGTTCTTCGCTCTCGGCCTTCGTCCGTTCTCATCGCTTGCCGGCCCCGTGCCGTACCGCGCACACACCTTAACCAAACTGCCATGAAGTCACGCCACGAAGCTCAGCGCCTTAAACTTCAGCGCCGCACGTTCATGAAGGCCATCGGCCTCGGTATCGCCGCGCCGCTCGCGTTCAAGATGTCGAAGCTCGCGGTCGCCGCTCCCGAGGGGCCGCCGACGCGCTTGTTCATCTTTTACCTGCCGCACGGCGCGCCCACCGAGCACTTCGAGCCGGGCGATTCGTTCGACTTCATGAACTCGGGCATCGGCATGCTCGAGCCGTTCACGCCCTACAAGGACTACGTGACGCTCCTTCGTGGCGTGACCATGAACGAAGGCGCGGACAACCACGCGGCCATCCGCACCGTGCTGACGGGCCGCTTGGACGGCAACGGCGCGGACTCCATCGACTACACCATCGCGCAGCAGCTCGGCACGACGGCGCACGTGCTCGGCGTGCAGCCGTACCGCGCGGGCGGCGCCTTGGATCACGACTCGCGGCTCGTGAAGCACGGAGACTGGGTGACCCCCGTCATCAACCCGGCGGACGCCGTCAGCACGCTGTTTGCCGGTCTTGGTTCGGGCGGCGGCGGCGCGGAGCCCGCGGTGGACGAAACCAACTTCCGTAACGAGGCGCTCACACTCACGGAGGGAGAGGTCGCTGCGATGCAGCAGCAGCTCACCGGGCTCACGAGTGAAACGAACAAGCTGCAGCTGCACCTCGACGCAATTCGCAACCTGAAAAACCGCGGCAGTGGCGGCATCGGCGTGCTCGGCTGTGAGAGCCGGCCGAGCCTGCCTTCGGTGGAAGCCATGGTCGGTCAAGATCCGTGGGCGCACGCCAACTTCGGTACGGTGCTCGACGGTCAGCTGGAAATGTCGGCGCAAGCTCTCGCTTGCGGCACCGCGCGCATCATCACGCTGCAGACCATGTTCGCGAACGCGCAGATCACCATGGATTTTCCGGGGGGTCCGAACTTCGCCAAAAACCACCACGATCCCCTTTCGCACTCCTCGGACTCGGCGGGCCGCACGGAGTTCGCGCACGTGCAAAAGTGGTTCTATTCTCGCCTGTGCGACAAGTTCCTCTCCGTCTTGGCGGCCGCGGACGACCCGGCCGATCCGGGCAAGAAGGTGCTCGACAACACCGTCGTGCTCGTCTGTACCGAAATCGCGGACGGCATGTTGCACAACTCGCAGTCGAAGGACCTGTGGCTCGACGGTCGATCGATACCGAGCCATTTGCCGTGGATGCTCATCGGTAAGGGCGGCGGCTTCCTCAAGTCGGGGCAGCGCGCCATGACCGAGGTAATGAACACGGACATCCTGGCGACCGTCGCCGCGGCGATGGGCGTGACTCTGCAGACTGTCGGCGGCCAGAACGCCAGCGTTCCGGGGGTGCTCAAGGCATGAAAACTCTCGGCACTAACATTCGCAGTTTCCTTCCGGTGTTTGCTCTCGCGTTCGGCGCGAGCACGTTCGCGTGCTCCGGAGATGGGCGGGAGGTCGGTCAAGGGAGCGAAAACCCTGGCGGCACCGGCGGCTCGAACGGTGGCGGCACCGGCGGCGGCTCGACCGGCAAGGGGCCCGAAACGGAAACCGGCGTGGAGAGCAAGGTCAGCCTCGTGCGTCAGCGCTGCGAGAGCAGCAACACGGCGCCTCCCTTGATCAAGCGCCTGACGCGTCTGGAGTACGAAACGACGCTGCGCACGGTGTTTCCGGAGGCGCTCGACGCGAGCTGGTCGTCTCGTCTGACGGCGGATCAGGCGTCCACGCTCGGCTTCACCAACAACGCCAAGCTGCTCACCGTGGCCCAGCAAACGGCAGAGCAAATCCTGAACACCGCGGAAGGCGTGGCGGACGCCGTGCTCGCGGACAGCGTGCTCAGCGCGACGGTGCCTTGCGCGGCGTCGGGTGACGCCGCGTGCGCGAGCTCGGTCGTCGACACGTACGGCCCGCGCTTGTTCCGTCGCCCCGTCACGGAGGAAGAGCGCGCCCGCTACGTGGCGCTGTTTACTTCGGTGTCGGGCCAGTCGGACTTCAAGACGGGTCTCAAGTGGATGCTGGTGGCGCTCTTGCAGTCGCCCCACACGGTGTACCGCTCGGAGGTCGGCGTGCCGTCGGGCGGTGCTCGCCAGCTGGATCAATACGAGCTGGCCTCTGAGCTCTCGTACACGTTCGCGGGTCAGCCGCCGGATCAGGAGCTGCTCGCGCTCGCCGCGCAGGGTCAGCTGAGTGATCCCGCGGTGCGTACGGCGCAGGCTTCGCGCCTCCTCCGTACGCCCGGTGGCCGCGCGGTGGTGTTGCGCTTCTTCCGCGAGTGGCTGGAGTACGGCCTCATCGAGGGTAAGACGCGTGAGGACGTGCCGGACTTCGCCGCCAAGGCGCCGCAGCTCATCCAGGAAACCGAGCGCTTCATCCAGGAAGCCATTTTCACGGATGGTGGCGACTACGAGCACCTGATGACCGCGGACTTCACCATGCTCACTCAGGAGCTCGCGGCGTACTACGGCTACGGGCAGGACGTGGCGACGGGAGATTGGGCACGCGTGACGCGACCGGCGGAGCGCGGCATCGGTCTCTTGGCGCAAGGGGCCATCTTGGCGTCCACCGCTCACGAAAAGCTCACGTCACCGACGCTGCGCGGGCTGCTCGTGTTCGAAAAGCTGCTTTGTTACGACCGCCCGGCGCCTCCGGCAGGCGTCCCGCCCATCGAGGCTAGCGAGAACCAGGGCGCGAACACCACGCGCGCTCGGTACGAGCAGATCCACCTCGCGGACAAGGGCTGCGCCATGTGCCACGACAGGTGGGAGCCGGCCGGCTTCACCTTCGAGCAGTTCGACGAAACCGGGCGGCACCGCGCCGACGAGGACTCGTTCCCCATCGACCCTTCGGGTCACATCACGCTCGCCAACGGAACGAACGTTCCGCTGGCGAACCTGGACGCCTTGGCGAACGCCGTCGCGACCGAGGCTCAGACGCAGGCTTGCTTCTCGGGCTTCCTCACCGACTTCATGTTGGGCGGCGGCGGCGGCGTGGCGTGTTTGGCCGAGCCGCAGCGCTCCGCGCTCGCCAACGGCGAGATGGGTATCGAGGCGTTCCTCGTCAGCATCACGGATACGCCCTCGTTCACCTCGCGCGTGCCGCGAAACTGAGTGAAGAGCCGCTTTGGCGGTGGGACGGGCAGCGCGTCGTGAGATGCGCTGCCCGTTTTTCGTGTTGCTCGTCGCGCGTGCCTCGGAGCTGACCAGGGGCCACGCGTTGGAACGGGAGCGTGTCCGAGAGATGCGCTCCCCGTTTTCGTGTTGCTCGCTGCGGTCCGTGGGCCCCCCTGCGCGCGGCGCCGAAGGCGCCGCTTCGCTCGGCGGAGCCTGGTGCTCGTGGCCGAGTCGAGCGCCCCAAGCGGAGGCGCAGAGAGGGCACGACGTGCCTCAGGGCCGGCAGACGTTGACGGGCGCGCCCGCCAAGAACGCGCGGACGTTCTCGGTGGTTTGCGCGAGCAAGCGGGAGCGCGCGGCGTGGGTCGCCCAAGCAATGTGTGGGGTGATGATGCACCGGGGCAGCCCCAAGAGCGGACAATCGGCGCGCGGGGGCTCTTGGTCCAGCACGTCCACGGCTGCGCCCGCGATGCGCCCGCTCGTGAGAGCGCGCGCGAGCGCGTGCTCGTCCACCACGGGTCCACGGCTCGCGTTCAGTAAAAACGCGCTCGGCTTCATGCGAGCGAGCGCGGCCTCGTCGATGAAATTCCTGGTTTCCGGGGTGAGCGGGCAGTGCAGGCTGACCACGTCGCTCTCTTCGAGCAGGGTGTGCTTGTCCACGAAGCGAACGGCGGGCGCGGCGCGCTCGGTGCGAGTGTGCACGATAACGTTCATGCCGAGCGCCTGGGCGATGGCGGCGACGCGCTCGCCGATGGCGCCGAAGCCGACGATGCCCAGGGTGAGCCCCGAAAGCTCGACGAGCGGAGAGGTCCAATAGGAAAAGTCCGGAGAACGCGTCCAATCTCCGGCGTGGACGCTCGCCGAATGCTCTTCCACGCGGAGCGCGAGCGCGAGGAGCAGCGCAATGGTGTGCTGCGCTGCGGACGCGGTGCTGTAAGCGGGCACGTTCGAGACGACCACGTCGTGGTCCCGAGCTGCCTCGAGATCCACGACGTTGGTGCCCGTGGCGAGCACGCTGACGAAGCGGAGAGCGGGGCACGCCGCGAAGACGGCGCGAGGGAGCACTGTTTTGTTCGTGACGGCGACGCTGGCGTCGCGGAGAAGCTCGGCGACGTCCTCGGGGCGCGTGCGCTCGAACACGGTGAGCGAGCCGAGCGCCTCCAGGCCACTCCAGCTCAAGTCTCCAGGGTTCGCGACATGGCCGTCCAGCACGACGATTCGAGGCGGCCCCTCGTTGCTCGAGTGGCCGCCCCGTTCGTCTGCTTTCGTCTCCGCGCCAGATGGGCCGGTCAAATCGTGTCCCACTGGAAGCGCTCGAGATCGAACGCGTGATCCGCGAGGCTCTTGACCTCCTCGTCGGCGTTGTCGTCGATCTCGTGAAGGCTGAAATGCACCTGACGCCGCACGCGGTTTGCCAGCGCGTGGGCGATTTGCAGCTCGCGCTCCGCGCCGGCGGGCCCGTGCTTTTCCACGGAGCTCGCGACGCGGCTCAGCACGCAGCCGAACACGAACAAGTTGATCATGATGTCGGCGAGGCGCGCGGTGGCGAGCTGCTTTTCGATGATGCGCTTGCCGTGCTTGCGCAGCACTCGGTCGGCCGCGCCGGCGAGCTCGCGCGTACACTGTTCGAACACTTCCTGTTCGGCCTTGAGCACCTCGGGCAGCTTGGAAAAGTGGAACTTTTCGCGCTTGATGCCTGTGGCCAACGTGGCGCGGCGTAGCGCGTAGTCGCGGAGCACGCCGAAGCCCTTGATGGGGTCGTTGAAGGCGCCCTTCACGCTCTCGGAAATCTCCTTGAGGTTCTGGCCCACGTCGTCCATCGCGGACAGCGCGATGAAGAGGCGCAAAATGTCGTTGGTTCCCTCGAAAATGCGGTTGATGCGGCTGTCGCGCATGGCCGCTTCGTAGGGGAACTCACACATGTAGCCGTTGCCGGCGGCGATTTGCAGCGCCTCGTCCGCGGTTCTCCAGAGCGCTTCGCTTGCGAAGACTTTGCTGATGGCGGCTTCGATTTGGTAGTCGGTGTGGCCCGAGTCCACGAGCCCAGCGACCATGCTGACGACGGACTCCGCCGCGTAGCAGTCGATCACCATTTCCCCGATCTTCTTTTTGACGAGGCCGAACTCGGAGATCTTTTTGCCGAACTGAACGCGCCCGTTGGCTTGTTTCGTCGCGAGCGCGATGAGCCGCTTCATGCCGCCCACCGAGCCGCCGCCGAGGCCCGTGCGCCCGCTGTTCAGGATGTTCATGGCCACCTTGAAGCCCTTGCCCTCCTCGCCCAAGAGGTTCTCGGCGGGAACGCGCACGTTCTCGAACGTGACCGTGGTGGTCGAGCTGGCGCGGATGCCCATTTTGTCCTCGTGAGGACCAACGGTGATACCGGGCATGTCCTTGGTGACGATGAAAGCCGATAGCTGACGGCGCTCGTCGACCTGCCCCGTCTTGGCGAACACCGTGAAGAAGTCGGCGATACCACCGTTGGTGATCCACAGCTTTTCACCGTTGAGCACCCAGTGATCGCCGTCGCGGACGGCGTTCGTCTTGATGGAGGCGGCGTCCGAGCCGGAGCCGGGTTCGGTGAGGCAAAACGCGGCGATGGCCTCGCCGGTGGCGAGCTTCGGATAGTACTTTTTCTTTTGCTCTTCCGTGCCGAAGAGCAAAAGGCCGCGCATGCCGATGGAGCTGTGAGCGCCGATCGTGACGGCCGTGGATGCGTCGTACTTGGACACTTCCTGGAGCGCGCGCGAGTAGGCCGCGCTGCCGAACCCCATACCGCCGAACTCTTCGGGGATGACGAAGCTGAAGAGGCCGAACTGGCGCAGCTCTTCCAGGTACTCCGCGGGGAACTCGCCTTTGCGGTCCCACTGGGGAAAATCCTTGGCGTGCGATTCGAACAGGGTGCCGAGCGAGCTCGTGACCTGCTCGAGCATTTCGCGCTCTGCTGCGCTGATTTCCGGGAAGGGCAGGATGAGGTCTTCTTCGATCTCGCCCATGCACAGCTTGCGCATGAAGCTCACGTCATTCTTGCTCACGATCGTCTCCCATGCGCCGGGAGCTTGGGACGTGCTCTTCGCTCCTCGCGAAGCCTCCCGCGTCGCGCGGGGGTGTCCGATCTCCCGAGATGCTCACAGGTTACGGCGCCTCGACGGTTCGGGCAAAGACATGCCGCTCGTTAGGTCGTGACGTGTAGGTTCGACGTGAACCAACTCCGTAGACTCGACCTCGTTGGGTCGTGGCGCCTAGGTCGACAGCGGCGTCGCGGCGCTCGATTTGCGCCACGACGCCGTCGGTGCGGACCCGGTGACGAATTCTCGACCCCGCAAGGTGCGGGAAAAACCGCCCCGGGTCCGTTCCAAGCCGGACCCCCCCGGCCCCTCGGGCGCAATTTCCAAGGTAACGCGATCATATGCGGCGGTCCATCTTTCGACGACTCCACTGATGGCCAGCGGGTCGGCGTACGTTCGGCGCATTCGGCCAGATACCGGCTACGCTTGGCCGAGATGGGTGCTTCGATGGGGTCGTTCGACGAAATTCTGGTCCCGCCTCGAGCTCGAGGTCACCGCTCCGTGGTGCGTCTGCTGCGCGACTGGTACGTGGCGTGTCGAAGTCACGAGCTGCCCGCGGGCTCGTTTCCTCGCGCGCCGCTCGCGACCACCGTCGTGGGAGTGCCACTCGTCCTGTTTCGAGACGAGCGAGGAACCGCAGCTGCGCTCCTCGACCGTTGTGCTCACAGGAACGTCCCGCTTTCGCTCGGACGAGTGACGAGGCCGGGCACGCTCGAGTGCGGCTACCACGGCTGGCGGTTCGACGCAGAAGGGCGCTGCGTGGGAGTGCCGGGCCTTTGTCGGCCACTCGAAGTCACGCGACGCGTGAGCTCGTATGCCGTACGGGAGCAAGACGGGCTGGTTTGGGTGTGTCCGGCGGCGGATTTCACGCCCCACGACCCACCGCCGCGCGTTCCTTTCGTGGACGACGAACGCTACGCGCACGTGCGGCGAGAGGTCGAGGTGGAGGCCACTTTGCACGCTACGATCGAAAATGCGCTGGACGTTCCGCACACGGCGTTTCTGCACCGAGGCCTCTTTCGTGGCGGCAAAACCAACCGAATCGTTGCCGTCGTGCGGCGCTTTCGAGACCGGGTCGAAGCGGAGTACTTGGGCGAGCCCAAACCTCCGGGGCTCGTCGCCAAAATTCTCGCGCCGCACGGGGCGGGGACCGTACGGCACTGGGATCGCTTCTTCCTCCCGTCGGTGGCGCAAGTCGAGTACCGGCTGGGCGAGGACACGCACTTCATCGTGACGAGCTACTGCACCCCGGTGAGCGATTTCCGAACGCGCATGCTGGCCGTGGTGAGCTTTCGCACGCCCTTGCCGCGCAAGATGGTAAGCACGCTGCTCGAGCCCGTGGCGCTTCGCATTTTCCGGCAGGACGCCGAAGTGCTCCGAAAGCAGACCGAGACCATTCGTCGTTTTGGAGGGGAGCAGTTCAGCTCGACGGAAATCGACGTTTTGGGCCCCAGTATTTGGAGGGTGCTGCGCGACGCAGAGCGACTCGAGCAGAGTGACTCGACCCGGGCAGAGGCCGGAGGGTCTCTGGAAGCATCTCGCGAGGGCGCCGCCGCATACCCCGTGGTTCACCAGGTGGACCTGGAGGTCTGACTCGCCTTCCGCGCAGAGGACCAATCGCGCTCCAAAGCGTGCTAGGGAACGTCCCAGCGACATGACCCGCCTCGCCACCGACACGGCGCCCGCCCCCGAGACTCAGCTTGCCGACTCCGCCCAGGCCCGATGGGTCATCTTGGCGCTCAGCGGTGTTGTGTTCCTCGCGGTCGCGGTCGTCATTTATCTACTGCCTAGCCAAGCTGCGGGAGACGCCCCGAGCGTGCTGGCCACGTTGAACGCGTGCCTCAACGCCAGCGCGTCCGTCTGCCTCTTGGCTGGCTTCTGGTTCATCAAGAAAAAGAACGTCGCGGCCCACCGACGCGCCATGTTGGCGGCCTTCGGCCTGTCATGCATGTTCCTTCTGACCTACCTGATGCACCACGCGCAGGTGGGTTCGGTGCCGTTCCGCGGCCAGGGCGCGATTCGTACGGTGTACTTTGCGCTGCTCTTGCCGCACATCGTGCTCGCCGCATTGGTGGTACCGCTGGCGCTCCTCACCATTTATCGCGGCTGGACGACGCGGGTGGAGGCGCACCGAAAGATCGCGAAAATCACGCTGCCCATTTGGCTCTACGTTTCGTTGAGCGGCGTGGGGTTGTACTGGATGCTCTACTTCCTTTGAGGCGCGTCGGGTCATGCGAGCCGTCGTGCAGCGAGTTTCCCGCGCCGAGGTCCGCGTCGACGGCGAAGTAACGGGACGCATCGATGGCGGACTGTGCGTCTTGGTCGGCGTGGGCCGTGGGGACGACGAGCGCTCCGCCGCGGTTTTGGCCGACAAAGTGAGTGGGCTGCGCATTTTCGAGGACGAGGCGGGCAAGATGAACCGCTCGTTGCTCGACGTGGGCGGAGCCGTGCTCGCGGTTTCGCAGTTCACGCTCTACGGCGACGTGCGCAAAGGCAAACGGCCGAGCTTCGGTGAAGCCATGGAGCCCGTGCAAGCAGCGCGGCTGTTCGAGCTCTTCTGCTCGGAGTGCCGCGCGCGCGGGCTGCGAGTCGAGACAGGGCGCTTTCGCGCGACCATGCAGGTGGAGCTCGTGAACGAAGGCCCGGTGACCATTCTGATCGACGGCGAGCGCGCGTTTTGACCCGGCTCGTCGACTCGGTCGGGTCGTCGCCGACACCGATCGCGGCGCTGCTCGTGGCAGTGCCTTGGAGCGGGTTCGAGACGGGGGCGTTCGGAGAGGAAAGGGGAGCTTCGAGCGCGCTCGGGAGCGCGCGTTGCGCTCCGCTTGCTCGACTTGCTCCGGTAGAGCTCGTCGGCTAGGCCTGAAGCCGCATGCCGACCATCGAGTTCGAGGGCACCGGTCTCGGAGGAGACAAAATCGTAGAGGTCCCGGAAGGTGGGGATCTGCTCGACATTTGTGACCACTACTTTGCGCCCATCGCGTTTTCGTGTCGGTCCGCGAGCTGTGCGACGTGCCACATCGAGGTGGTGGAGGGCGGCGCCTTGTTGGAACCCGCAAAGGACGAGGAGCAAGATCTCCTGGATCTCCTGGGCGGACCCGAAACGGGGCGCCTTGCGTGTCAGGCGCGCATCAAGCCGGGCGAAGGCTACATTCGCATTCGGCCGGTCTTGCCTTGAACGGTGCCTGAACTGAAGCGCGGTCGCCCCGAACGACGAAAGTGACGGCTGCGCCCACCCGTTCGGCGGCGCAGCCGTTCGACGCCACTGCCCGCGCTCAGCGAATTTCGAGCACGATTTTTCCGAGATTTTCGTTGCTCTCCATGCGCTCGTGCGCCCGAGCCACGTCATGCCAGTCGAACACGGAGTCCACGATGGGGCGCAGCGCGTGCGGAAAGCTGGAGAGAAAGCGCGACGCGAAGCGCTCGGAGAGGGCGATTTTTTCTTCTTGGGTGCGCGTACGCATCACCATGCCCTCGATGCGTTGACCGAGCGACAAGAGCCGAGACAAGTCGACCTCGACTTTTTTCCCCCCGAGCAGGCCAAGCACCACGACGCGGCCACCGCGCGGAAGGATGCGCGCGTGTCGCTCCCAGTACGAGGCGCCGACGAAGTCCACGATCAGCGCGGGGCGCAGCCCTTCTCGTTCTGACACCTCCGCGAAGTCTTCCTTCTTGTAGTTGACGACCCGTGTCGCTCCGAGAGACCGCACGAGGGCGGCTTTTTCGTCGCTGCCCGTCGTGGCGAGGACACGCGCGCCGTGAAGGAGCGCCAGCTGAACCGCAGCGCTGCCGACGCCGCCCGCGGCGGCGTGGATGAGGAGCGTCTCGGCGGGCTCGAGCTTGCCCACCGAAAAGAGCGCTTCCTGCGCGGTGAGAAAGGCTTCGGGAAGCGCCGCGGCCTCGGTGAACGACAAGCCCTCCGGCACCGGCAGGGCCACTCGCTCGTGCACCACGGCCCGCTCGGCGTAGCCGCCGCCCCCGAGCAGCGCCATCACGCGATCTCCAGGCCGAAAGCGCGAGACACGAGCGCCCACGGCCGCGACCACGCCGGCGCACTCGAGGCCGAGTGACTCGGGCTCTCCGGGCGGAGGCGGATACAGGCCGCGGCGCTGCAGCAGATCAGCGCGGTTGAGCGCGGTGGCGTGGACGTCGACGAGCACTTGCTCGTCTCGGGGCGTGGGATCGGGCACCTCGCGGAGCTCGAGCACCGCAGGTCCCCCGGGCGTCTTCGCGAAGATGGCCCGCATGTCGGCGTTTCAGATTTCGGTGAGGTGCGCAGCGCCGACGACGCCCGCCGACGACCCGAGCTCGCTCACGACGAGCGGGACCTCGGCGGGCGGTTCCGCGAAGCTGTACTTGCGCAGAGCCTCGCGAATGGACGGCTCGATCAAGTCGAACGACTGCGAGATGCCACCCGTGAAGACGAGCGCGTTCAAGTCGAGCACGTTTTGGATGTTGGCGAGGCCGCGCCCGAGCGCTTCTCCCATCATTTGGAAGGTCTGAATGCCCGCAGGCTGACCCGCGCGTGCGGCTTCTGCGATCTGGAGGATTTCTTCCGCGGCGCCGCCGCCGAGCTCGGCGAACTTGCGGATGAGCGCGGCCGTGCCCGTGTACGTTTCGAGGCAGCCGCGCTTGCCGCAACCGCACAGCGGCGCCGTCGGCGACGGGTCGATGTTGATGTGACCAATTTCTCCGGCGAAGCCATTTCCGCCCGGATAGAGTTGTCCACCAATGACGAGGCCTCCGCCGAGACCGGTGCCCAGCGTGATCATGAGGAACGACGGATAGCGCGAGCCGTGTCCGTACAAGTACTCGCCGAGCGCCGCCGTCGTGGCGTCATTTTCGACGGCGACGGGGCAACGCAAGCGATCGCTCAAGCCCTTGCCCAGCTCGACGCCCTTGAACCCCGGCACGTTGGGCAGTCCCCAACAACGCCCCGCGGGATCGACCTCACCGGGAATGGCAACGCCCACGCTCTTGGGCGCCGGATCGAGCTCGAGCACGGTGCGCGCGATGGTGTCGAGCACGGTCTCCGCGGGGACCCCCTTGGGCGTAGGGCTGGACGCCGAGCGCACGACGCGCCCATCCACCACGATGCCTGCCTTGATTCCCGTTCCACCGAAGTCGACGCCAATCATCGACGGCACTAATCCCCGCAGCCGCCCGGGGTGTCAAGGCGCCCCTTGAGCGCCCCACCCAGGCCGGCCATGATCGAGCGGTGCAAACGCTCCGGGTGGGGACCCTCAACGTCTGGAACAAGAGTGGTCCCTGGGCGGACCGACTCCCGCTCATCCGACGGGACATCGGCCAACTTGCTCCAGGCGTCCTCGGTTTTCAGGAGCTCCTGCGGCTGCTTCCCGAAGGCTCCCGAGGCGACGGCCCCGAGGCGCCTCCTGCTTGGCGCGCGGCGGGGATTTGGGGGGCGGCCCTCGAGCCCTATCGCGCCGAGCCGAGCGGCAAAGCGCCCTGGAACAGCCAAAACGATCAACTGACGGAAATTCTGAGCGGCCTCTCCGGCGCGCCCGAGCATTGCTGCTTCTTCGAAGCCCGCGCATACGGCGGCGGCCTCGTCATGGGCAACGGACTTGCGAGTCGTTTCCCCATCGTCGAGGCGCGTGGGTTCGCGTTGCCGGGGGAAGAAAGCGGAGAGACGCGCTGTTTGCTTTACGCGCTGCTCGAAGCGCCGTGGGGCAAGCTGCCGGTGTTCGTGACGCACCTGAACTGGAAGTTTCATCACGGCTCCGTGCGCGTGCGACAGGTGCGCTTCATCGTCGAGCGCATGGAGGCGCTCGTGCCGGAAGAGCCCTCGACCGAGCAGCGCTTGCCCGCCGTCTTGCTGGGCGATTTCAACGCCGAGCCGGACTCGGACGAAATTCGTTTCTTGCGAGGCCTGCACACCCTGGAGGGACGAAGCGTGCACTTCGCGGACACGTGGGCGTGGGCAGGCGAAGGAGGGCCGGGCTACACGTTCGATCGCAAAAATGGCTTCGCCCTTCGGTCGAACGAGCCGCCGCGACGCATCGACTACGTGTTCGTGCGCGGTCCGGACGCCACGCTGCGCGGTGAGCCGCAACGCACGGCGCTCGCGTTCACCGAGCCCGTGACCTCTTCCCCGAGCGGCGCCGTTTGGCCTTCGGATCACTACGGGCTCGTCACCGACTTGGCGGTGGAGCCACGCCGTCCGCGCTGAGCCGAGAGACTCGCTCGAGGCCGTGATTTGGCTCGCTCCCCCGCGGCCGTTTTTTCTTGGCAATCCGTGTGAGGGAAGACGCCTCACGTTGCCGTGCGGTGCTCCCGCACTGCGTCAGCGCGCGGCGAATTCGAGAGCAGGGCGAGCGAGTTGACGGCAGCCATCGTCGCTCATATCAACCGGGGGGTCGAAGTCACCGACTTGCACGTCCCCAGAGAACATCGATGAAGCACTCCGTCTCGCACTCGCTCGGCAAAGACAAGGCTCGCAAGGTCGCCGCGGCGGCGTTCGACAGCTACAAGGCGCGCTTCGCCGAGTACAACCCCACGACGAACTGGATCAACCAGGATCGCGCTGAAATTGCCTTCAAGGTGAAGGGAATGAGCCTCAAGGGCGGCGTGGAGGTCAAGGACTCCTCCATCGATCTGGAGCTCGAGGTGCCCTTCATGCTCAAGCCGTTCCAAGGCAAGGCAGTTTCGGTGATCGAAAACGAAATCAAGAAGTGGATCGGCAAGGCGGACGAGCTCTGAGCCTTCGTCGACGAGCTCTGTTTTCGCAGCGGGCCCTGTTTTCGCAGCGGGCCCTGTTTTCGCAGGGGGCGCTGCGTCGCGACCTCAGTGCGTGAGCACGTCCACGTAGCCGGTGGGGCGGCGGGCGCGCGCGATGCCGATGCGCTCGAGGTGCCCCAGCACCTGCAGCACACAGGCCTCGTCCCAGGCGTCGCCCAAGATTTGCAGGCCCACGGGCAGCCCCTCGTGCGTCCCGACGGGCGCCGTGCCGCACGGGATCCCCGTGAGGTTTCCGACGTAAACGTAGCGGCTGGCGGCGTCCAGCGCCGGGGGGTCGACGATGCCGCTGTGCGCCTCCGCGGCCGTGATGGGCGGAGCGACGTTGGCCGTGGTCGGCAGCGCCAAAACGTCGACCTCTGCGAGGAGTCGCGCCGTTTCGCGGCGTAGCTCACCGCGCAGGCGTTGACCGATGACGTAGTCGTCGGGCCGAAACGTTTCGAGGCCCGCCAAGGTGAGCTGCAAATCGGGAGCTACGTCACCGAGGTGCGTACGCACGAGGCGGAGCGCCGCGAACGCTTCGATGCCGATCGTCAAGTAGCCGATGGCCGAAGCGTGGTGCGCGAGTCGTGAGCGAACGGTGACGAGGCGCGCGCCATCGCGCTCGAGCGCGGCCAAGGCCGCTCGCCCCGGCGCGGCGAGCTCTTCGGGCGCGCGCGCCCACTGTTCTTCGTCGACGCCGATGACGAGGCCTTTGACGCCTCGCCCGACCGCGTTCGTCAGCTCGCCGCGGGCGAGCGGCGGCTGCAGCAGCGACATCACGTCTCCGGCGTCCGCGCCTGCGGCGGCTTCGAGAAAGTGAGCCAAGCCGAGCGTGGTGGAGGCGATGGGCCCGATGTGCACCACGCTGCTCCCAGCGACGGCGCCGTGGCCGGTGAGCGGAACGCGCCCGTACGTGGGTTTCAGGCCGAAGAGGCCGTTGTACGCCGCCGGAATGCGGATGGATCCGCCGCCGTCCGTGCCCAGCGCCACGGGCGCGAGCCCGAGGCCCACCGCAACGGTCGAGCCCGTCGAGCTGCCGCCGGCGAGACGATCCGGCGCGTGCACGTTGCGCGGCATGGACCGATGCGGATTCACGCCGAGCGGAGACATGCCGTACTCGGTCATGACGGTGTTTCCGACGACGATCGCTCCTGCGGCGCGCAGTCGTGAAACCACCACGGAGTCTCGCTCCGCCGGAGTATCCGCCATCCAACCCGTGCCGAGGCGCGTCGGAAGGCCCGCCACGTCGACCTCTTCCTTGACCGGCACGACGACGCCATCGAGAGGGCCCAGGCTTCGCCCCGAAGCGTGGCGCTGCGCGCTGGCGCGCGCATCGGCGAGCGCTTGCGCGCTCCTCAGGGCATAAAATGGGTTCATGCTGGGCGTCTGCTCACCCAGCCGCCCCGCAGCGTGAATCACGCGCTCGACGACGTCCGTCGGAGTGAGCCCGCCTGCGCCGTACGCGCTGGCGAGCGCGCTGGTACTCGCAGTTTCGGGCAAGCTCGGCGGCGCGAGCTCGGCAGACGAACGATGATGATCCGTGCGCGCAGCGATGGGCGCGAAGCTCTGCGGCAGCTCCGCGCACATTTCTACCGGAAAGGCAGCGAGCGCGTCGATCCCCAGCTGCGCGCGTAAAACGCGCGCCACGACGTGTCTCGCGGGAGTGTGACGCATCGCCGCGACGACGCTACGCAACACCACGCCGCTCATTCGTCCTGCCGGAAGCTCGAACATGAGTCGAATCGTAGTCGTGGTGGGCGGCGGAGCCAGCCACGAAACGGTTTGCCGAAGGCAAACCGTTTCGTGGTGCGGTCTTTCAGGCGCTACTTCTTGGAAGGCCGTTATTTCTTGGAAGGACCGACGGCCGGAGTCGGCGCTGCAGGCGCCGGCTGGGGCGCACTCGTCCCCGCGGGCCGCGCGGCTGCGCTCTTGGCGCCAGCGTCCGGTGTCGATGGTGACGCCGCTGCCTGGTGCTCGTTTTTCTTCGTTTCGGGCGCGGCCGCGCCGGGCGCGCCCGCTGCGGGCGCCGGGGTGGACTCTTTGGCTGGGCTCGCGGGTGTCGCCGCCTGCGGAGCGTCGTCGAGCGTGTGCAGGACTACGGCGTTCTTCTTGAAGAGCGGAACGAGCAGTCGGTTTCGCTTGGTGTCGTAGCCGAGATCTGCAGGCGCATCGACGCCACTCAAGAGATCCACGAATGCGCCACCTGCGCTGCCGATGAGAACGGCGGAGCCGTCCCAACTCGAGACGACTAGCTTGCCGTCGTTGGTGAGGACGATGCCGTCGAGGCCGCCCTTGTCGAGCTTCTGGGCTTTCTCTTTTTTGCCTGCGGCGTTCAGGAAGTAGAGCTCCGACCCGGCGAACGTCACGACCCAGACGCCGCCGTCCGCCGCGAGCAAGCCGTTGGGAGCGCCGAGGTCCTTGCCCTTGGCGAGCTTCGTTACCTTGGTGTCGACGATTTTGTAGACGGCGTCCGTACCCGCGGCAGAAAACCCGGCCCTGAACCCCGAGTCGGAGAGGTAGACGGTTTTTCCGTCGTAGGACGTGCTGAGGTCGTTCAGGAACGTCGCGCCCTTCACGGGGATTTCACCTTGGGGCGCGCCCGTGGTGCGGTCGAAAATGCGCACCGTGTCGATGTCCGCCACGAGCAACGTGTCGCCGACGAAGGTGAGGCCCTTCGGTGCGTTCAGCGTGACGCCACCCTGGCCGCCCTCGATGAACTTCGTGACCTGACCTTCTGGGGTCAGCTTGGCGATGAAGCCGTTGTTGTCCTTGCCGAACGGATCTCCGTTGATGTTGCTGACGAGATAGACGTCTTGCGCCGCGTCATAGAGCACGCTCTCGGGCGTCTCGAAGCCGACCTCGTTCACGATCCGCGTCGTTGGCACTCGCTCGGGCGGCGGTGTCGGTGCGGGCGTTGCGGCCGCTTCGGGCGGGGGCACGTGCTCTGCGGGCGGAGGCGGTGGTGGTGGCGGCGCGGAGGCCGCTGGGGCCGCACTCTGGCCGCATGCGGCGAGCAGTCCCAGAATGGGGGAAACAACAAGAAGCGCTCGCGAGCGCAGATTCATCGCCATTTTCTTTCGTGTCCTCCTCCGGTGCCCGGACGCTTCCGGGGCGCACAGAGTATCGGCGGGGGTGCGTGCTCTCAACCGAATGTCCGAAGGTAGGCGGCATCGGACGAGTTCTCGTGTTGAGACTTACATTGTCTCCGTGCGTCCGACCGGCCGTCTTTTGAACGACGCTGGAAGTATGCTGGTACGGGCATTCGACGTTCGCGTGAAACGACCGCACGTGTAGACTCGCGGCGTGTCGACCAAACGCCTGACAATTCCCGTAGATGAACTCGGCATGGACAAACAATCCATCGTCGAGTCGTTCGTTCAGCACATCCAACACACGCAGGGCAAGCACCCGAGCGCTGCGACTGGCCTCGACAATTTCGTGGCCATCGCTCGCACGGCGCGCGACCGCATGTTCGATCGCTGGACACGTACCTGGCAGGACCGCGTGCTCACGCGGCCCAAGCACGTTTACTACCTGTCGATGGAGTTCTTGCTCGGGCGACTGGCGAGCGACGGCCTGATGGCGCTCGGCATTTACGACGAGGCCAAGGCCGCCTTGGCAGACCTCGGCATCGACCTGGAGGCGGTGCTGAGCGAGGAGCGAGATCCGGGGCTCGGCAACGGCGGCCTCGGACGCCTCGCTGCCTGCTTCTTGGACTCCCTCGCTACCCTCGGCATTCCTGCCATGGGGTATGGACTCCGTTACGACTACGGAATCTTCCGGCAGGACATCGTCGGTGGCCGCCAGCACGAAGCGCCCGACCTGTGGCTCCAGTTCGGAACGCCCTGGGAGGTCGCGCGCCCCGAGCGCATGTACAACGTGAAGTTCGGCGGCCGCGTCATTCAGTACAGCGGCGCGCAAGGCCGCATCGTGCACGAGTGGGTGGACGCGAACGTGGTGCACGCCATGGCTCACGACGTTCCGGTGCCCGGGCATCAGAACGGCGTCGTGAACACCTTGCGCTTGTGGGGCGCCAAGGCGACCAGTGACTTCGACATCGCGTACTTCAACGCGGGCGACTACGCGCGCGCCGTGGAGCGCAAGGGCAGCACGGAGAACATCACGCGCGTGCTCTACCCGAACGACAACCACTCGCTCGGCAAGGAGCTGCGCCTCAAGCAGGAGTACTTCCTCGTTTCCGCGACGGTGCAGGACGCCTTGGCGCGCCACCTGGCGACGCACGACAGCCTGCGCAGCTTGCCGGAGGCCGCGGTCTTCCAGCTGAACGACACGCACCCCGCGCTGGCCGTCGCAGAAATCATGCGCATTCTGTGCGACGAGCACGACATCGGCTGGGAAGAGGCGTGGCGCATCACGCGCGAGTCCGTCAACTACACGAACCACACGCTGCTGCCGGAAGCGCTCGAGCGTTGGCCGGTGTGGCTCATGGAAAAGGTGCTGCCCCGCCACCTGCAAATCATTTACGAAATCAATTCGCGCTTCTTGGGCGAGGTAAAGGCGCGTTTCCCCGGAGACGAGGGCAGGCTCCGCCGCATGAGCCTCATCGAGGAGGGCCACGACCGCTACGTGCGCATGGCGAACCTGGCGGTGGTGGGCAGCTCGCGCGTGAACGGCGTGTCGGCGCTCCACTCGCAGCTGCTCAAGGACGAGCTGTTCCGCGACTTCGACGAGCTCGAGCCCGGCAAGCTCGTCAACCAGACGAACGGCGTCACGCCGCGGCGCTGGATGCTCAAGTGCAACCCCGGCCAGTCGCGCCTCATCGAGCGCATCGTGGGCAAGGGCTGGGAAACGGACCTGGATCGCATCGTGCGCATCGCGCCCAACGCGACGGACCCGTCGTTCCAAAAGGAGTGGCAGGCGGTCAAGCTCGCCAACAAGGAGCGCCTGGCCGACCGCTTGTGGCAGGAGTGTGGCATCGAGCTCGACCCGAATTTCTTGGTGGACTCTCAGGTCAAGCGCATTCACGAGTACAAGCGCCAGCACCTGAACCTCTTGCACGTCGTGTCCTTGTACTTGGCGTACAAGGCGGATCCGGCCAAGGCCGCCGCAGCCGTGCCGCGGGCGTTCTTGTTCGCGGGTAAGGCGGCGCCCGGGTACGACACGGCCAAGCAAATCATCCACCTCACCACGTCCATCGGTCAGGTCGTCAACTCGGATCCCCTGACGCGCGACAAGCTGCGCGTCATCTTCGTGCCGAACTACTCCGTCAGCTGGGCGGAGCTCATCATCCCGGCGACGGATCTGTCGGAGCAAATTTCGACGGCCGGCTACGAGGCGTCCGGTACGGGCAACATGAAGTTCGCCATGAACGGCGCGCTCACCATCGGCACGCTGGACGGCGCGAACATCGAAATCCGGGACGCGGTCGGGGAAGAGAACATGTTCCTCTGCGGCCTCACCGCGGACGAGGTGTCGCAGACCAAGCGGAACGGTTACGATCCGCGCTCGATCTACTACGCGGAGCGCCCGGTGCGCGCCGCGTTGGATGCCATTCGCTCCGGTCAGTTCTCGCCCGACGAGCCAAGCCGCTTCCACGGCTTGGTGGACGGTCTCCTGAACCACGATCCGTTCCTCGTCTTGGCGGACTTCCTCAGTTACGCCTCGTGTCAGAAGGTCGTCGATGAGGCGTACCGGGATCAGGCGCTCTGGACGAAGAAGGCCATCCTGAACGTGGCGCGCATGGGCGTGTTCTCCAGCGACCGCACGATCCGCGGCTACGCCGAAGAAATCTGGGACATCCACACGGCGCGCGCGAAGGCCGCGGAGTGAGTCCGAGGTTCGAGTGAAGCGCGAAACGCGCGCCCGAAAGGGCGCGCGTTTCGCTTTTGTGGCGCGCGCGCCGGGACGGCGCGCGCGCCACGCGCGTCGTGGCTCGGTGACCGGGAGGCGCGGTCAAGGTGAGCGCAGCGCGCGTGGGGCGCGGGAGGAGCCGTGGTTTTTGGGGGGAGCTCAGCTCGGCGTGGTCCGTCCGCTCCCGCGCTACGACCCGGACCCGGCTGGCCCGCGGGAGCGGACGCCCTGGGCCGTGAAATGCCGAGGAAACACGAGTCGTGGAAAACGGGCCCGGACTGTGCCAGGAACGCGCCGCCATGACCCGTATCGCCTGCAAGTTCGGTGGAACCAGCGTCGCTTCGAGCGCTCAGATTCGCAAAGTTCGCGCGATCGTGGACGAGGATTCTCGTCGCAAGGTGGTGGTGGTTTCGGCGCCGGGCAAGCGTGACCCGAAGGAAGCCAAGATCACCGACTTGCTCTACCTCTGCGCGAACATGGCGCAGAAGGGCGTCGACTTCTCCGAGCCCTTCGGCGTCGTGCGCGAGCGCTTCGTCGAGATCGAGCGTGAGCTCGAGGTGGACGCGGGGATTGGTGGTGAGCTCGACGCGTTCGCGGGGGAGCTCTCGGGCGGCGTGACGGCGGACTACATCGCCTCGCGCGGCGAGTACTGGAACGGCCTCATCATCGCCAAGTTCTTCGGCGCGGTGTTCGTCGATCCGATGGAGTGCGTGCTGATTGGCGCTTCGGGCAGCATCGATCCGAAGAGCTACGAGCTCCTGGGCGCCAAGCTGGCCGGGGACTCGCAGCGCTACGTGCTGCCGGGCTTTTATGGGCGTGGCCCCGACGGCAACGTGAAGACCTTCTCGCGCGGCGGCTCCGACATTTCCGGCGCCATCGCGGCCCGCGCGATCGAAGCGGTCGTGTACGAAAACTGGACGGACGTGTCCGGCCTCTTGATGACCGATCCGCGTATCGTGAAGAACCCGCGCCCGCTGCGTGAGGTGACGTACCGCGAGCTGCGCGAGCTCAGCTACATGGGCGCCAGCGTGATGCACGACGAGGCCACGCTGCCGGTGCGCGAGGCCGGCATCCCCATCAACATTCGCAACACCAACGAGCCGAGCCACCCCGGGACGACGATCGTTCCGCAGCTCTCGAGCGACGCCAAGGGGACGCCCGCGGTGGCGGGGATCGCAGGCAAGAAGAGCTTTTCGATGGTGTGCATCGAGAAGACGCTGATGAACAAGGAGGTCGGCTTTGCGCACCGCTTGCTCGGTGTGTTCCAACGCCGCGGCATCAGCGTGGAGCATTGCCCCTCCAGCATCGACGGCATCAACGTGGTGGTGGAGCAGAGCGCGCTCGGTAGTCAGGCGGAGGAGGTGCTCGAGGAAATTCGCCGCAACCTCCTGCCCGACCGCATCAGCTTGGTGTCGGATCTCGCGCTCATCGCCGTGGTGGGTGAGGGCATGAGTCACAGCATCGGCGTCGCCGCGCGCGTCTTCACGTCGCTGGCCAAGGCGCAGGTGAACGTGCGCGTCATCAACCAGGGCGCCTCCGAGGTGAACATCATCGTGGGCGTGGCGCCGGAGGACTTCGAGCGCGCCGTGCAGACCCTTTACGAAGAGTTGCTCTCGAGCGCCCAGCGCAGCTGGGCGCCGCCTGCGCTGGGCGACTGAGGGGGCCCGCCTTCTTCCTCGAGAAAGGCGCGTCTAGGGCACCGCTTGGGTTCCGAGCTACGGCCTTTTTCGGCTCTCCTCGTCTTGGGGCCTCTTAGAGCGCGAAGATGCCTACGTGATGGAAGGGAGCGGCCAAACGTCGAACGTCGCGTGGATCTCCCGTGGCGATGACTGCGGTGTCGAACTGAAGGGCGGTTGCCACGACGAATGCGTCGACGGCGTGAGCTGAAGAGAGCTTCTGTCGGGCGAGCAGGTGACCCGCGCGTTGGGAGATCTCCTTGGTGAGCTCTATGACGCAAACGCCTGGATTGTTCAGCAGATGATGGACGGCGGAGTCGTACCGGACTCCGCGACAGACCTCTGCGAGAACCGGTGCCGGAACGCGCACGAGCGCGCGCTTCTCGTAGGCTAGGCGGAGGATTGCGGTTGCTCGCTCGGCGAGAGCCCGGCGCTCCGTGGGGCGGGCGAGCGCGTTGACGGCCTCGGAGTCGAGAATCAGCGCTTCGGCCATACCTTGCGTGCTTTCGCCACGTTGGCCTTCGAAGGGGCTCCGAGCTCCTTTTCGAGGTCAGCGAGGAGCACTCCGATGCCTTCGCGCTCGAGCTCGTGAGCCACTGCGCGTGCCACGAAGCCCGAGAGCCCGCGTGCTCCAACGCGCGTACGCACGGCGGCCGCGAGGTCCCCAGGAAGGCTTACCGACAGCTTTGCGGCGGGTCGAGTCACGAGAGTTTCCTACCATGGTAGGAAACAGGTGGCAAAGTTCGAGCCTGGAGAGGGCGTCATCGAGGGATCTGATACGAATCCACGGCGACGCTTTCGTGAATCTGGAGGTAGCGCAGATCCATGCGTACGACCCCGTCCAAATACGCGAGGTACTGCTGGTCGCTTGCGCTTGGTGGACTCGGTGCGGCAACTACGACGAATCGGACATGCTGTCCCCGTGTGCTTGCGGCGTAGCTGTACTCGAGGAGCTGCCCAAGGGCAGCGCGAATCGCAGTTTGGGGACAATTGTCGGACTTCACTTCGAACAAGTCGACAGAGCCGTTCGGCAATCGCACCTTGATGTCCGCGAAGCCCTCCTCCATTACGACGGCCTGTTCTCCGAACCTCGTAATCAGCCGTCTGAATAGAGCGTTCTGCAACTGATTGTGAACTTGAGCCGATTCACTAGCAGCTGAACCGGCGCGAGCCTGAGTTCCTTCGGATCGAAGTTCGGCTGTTCCCACACGCCATCTCGGGCTGGCGAACGGCATCCCCAAACGGTCTTGAGCGTGACCATGATCCAGCAATTCGGGCGAGGGAACGCCAGGTCTGACCCACTCCAGGCGTTCCAGTGCTTCCGCGACGGCGGGCAACATTTCCCAAATGAAGCCGTTAGACGTCCGCCTACCTCGAGACCACACCACCCACCACCTTGGCTCGCCGTTTGTACGTCGATCTGGTTGGTGCGCTGTCGCTTCAACGAACATGTGACCGAGACGTCCGTACAGTGCATTTACGGCAGAATGGCCACCTGGCACGTCCGCCAACCGAGCAAGCTCGGTGGAAGAAACGGAGCGACTTGGCGCGTGGTATTGCTGAACCAGCAGGCGCTTCTGCAGCGCGGAGACCTCGGGTTCGATGGCTTTCAGTCCGGCAACGTAGTCGTCTGCGCTCAGCTCCAGGCTCCACTGACGTGAAAGGACCGCCAGCTCGTTGCCGGACCCAGGCGAAGTACCAAGCTGCTCTGCTCCCGCTTGCGTGCCGGCTCCGGACGTTGCGGTGCGAACGGAGGGCGGGAACGAGGCTCTCGGCTCGGTCGCCGAGAGCCTCGCGTTTGGCGAGGTCCAGGCGAGCACCTCAAGTGCCGCAGCCAGCTGAGGTCGCATGATCCAGTGCCACTCGCCGTGGCGTTTGTCGAAGAGGACCAGAGAACTCAGCTTCTCTGACCGTGGGCGAAATCCAAGATGGTCACCCATCATTCGGCCGAGGCGGCCGTACTGCGCATTGGCCGGAGAGTGCCATTCGTAGCCCAATTCCGTTGCGAGTTGCCTTGCCGTGATTGTCCGCTCCGGCGCATTGTAGTGGAATTGCAGTATACGCCGTTCCCCTACGGTTACGGCGGTTACGGTTTCAATGTCGCTCAGCGCGCGAACGTACTGCTCGACAGTCGGTACATCTCGCGTTGGCTCAGAATGCGCTTCGTTCATTTCCCCCCTCAACACGCACACTCACATCGCGCTCAGATCGAGTCCCGTTGCTTGAGCACGATGAGGATGATGCAGAGCAGCGCGAACATCATGCCGGCGAGCACGGCCGCGGGGAACCAGGGCACCTGGTAGTTGGTGAAGCCCCACGCGCCGTTGAAGTCCATGCTGGCGATCTGCGCTTCGGCGCAGCGGAACTTGCCGCCTTCGATGAAGTCCGGAGCGCTCGACAGATCGGGCTTGTTCAAGTCGATGACCCACGCGGGATCGTTGGCGATGGCCATGCGCTCTTGTCCGGCTACGCCCTGAAAGCCCCAGCGCGCCGGCATGATCATCATGGGGTACTTGAGCAGCGGGTTCGTGGTCATGGGCACCATGAGGCCGCCCAGCACCACCTGGGGAATGAGCGCAATGGGCGTGAGCGCCATGGCGGCTTCGCTCGACGTGACGAGCGCGCTCAGAAGCAGGCCCAAGGCCACGGAGTTCATGGCGGTCACGATGAGCGTGAGCAGCTCCCAGCCGAACGCTGGCAGGCCACCGTGGAAGCCCAACGCGAAGAACACGATGGCCAAGAGCACCGTGCACTGCACGACGCAGAACAGGCTGAGCAGGACGAACTTGGAGAACACGTAGTTGAACAGGCCCAGGTTCACCATGCGCTCGCGGCGGTAGATGGCCGTTTCGCTCACGATTTCCCGCGCCGCGTTCGAGGTGCCGAACCACACCGCGCTCACGAGCAAGAAGAACATGGCCGCCGAGTGATCCGGCGTGGGCTGCATGCTCGCGAGCATTTTGTTGGTGCCGTCGCCGAGGCCCCCTTGTGCGCGCGTGGAGAGCTCTTGCAGGGCGCCGAGACACCAGTAGGGGATGGCTTGTTTTTGGCCGCCGAACACGAGCGACAAAAGTCCGCCGATGATGGGCGCCTGCGCGAGCATGATGGCCGTGCCGCTCACGTCCCGCGCTTTGACCTTGAAGTAGCGGCTGAAGAGGAGGCCGAACTGCCCGCTCGTCTTCACGCGCCCAGCGGGCACGCCTTGCGTCTGCGAGCCGTCACCGACGGCGCGCCGACCCGAGTACATTTGCTGGAAGATCGGGTTCTGCGGGGAAAAGAACTCACGGTTCCATTCGCGCGCTGCGACCGAGCGCGCCTCGCTGCGACCGGCGTTGGGGTTCTGCGTCTTCAGCGTGTCGAAGATGGGGCGCTCGCGGTGCTGCAGCATCGCGAACATGTCGCGCGGGTTGTCCACCGTGTTCGGGCGACCGTTGCGCTCCAGCCACGACCCGAAGAAGCGGTAACCGTCCCGCGTGGGTCCGTAGAAAATGGGCACGCCGCCTTGGCCCAAGATGAGCGCGAGATTGAACTTTTCGTACTCGTCCTTGGCCGGCTGGTGAATCGTGGTGATGATCGTCTTGCCGGTCTTCTTGGCGAGATCCGACAAGAGGGTGACGAGCGCGGTGGTGTCGTCCGCCGCGAGGCCGCTGGTCGGCTCGTCCAAGAACATGATCACGGGATCCGTGACCAGCTCCATGGCGATGTTCACGCGCTTGCGCTGACCGCCGGACAGGACCTTCTTTTCGGGGCGACCAATTTGCAGGTGGGCCACCGCTTCCAGGCCGAGCTGCTGCAGGGTGGTCATCACGCGGCGGTCGATTTCCTCCTCTTCGTAGTCGGGCGGGAGGCGGAACTTGGCGCTGTAACGGACGGCTTCGTACACCGTGAGCTCGGGGTGAACGATGTCGTCCTGCGGCACGTAGCCGATGGAGCCGCGCAGCGCGTCGTAAATGGAGTACAGGTCCTCGCCGTTGATGCGCACTTGGCCCGCGGTGGGCGGCAAGTAGCCGTTCAGCGTGAGAAGGAGCGTGGTTTTGCCCGCGCCGCTCGGCCCCATGAGCGCGATGAGATCCCCGGGCAGCGCCTTGAAGCTCACGTGATCCAAGAGGGTCTTGAGCTCGTTCGGGTTGTCCCGATCGGGCACCTGCATCACGAGGTCCCAGGCTTCGATTTCGTAGAGAGGGCGTCCCTCCCAGCTGACCTGGTCCTCGACCACCACCTGCAGCGCTTCTGCTTCGAACTGCAGGAGCAGCGGCATGGGCCCGATGAAGACTTTTTCGCCGTTCTCCACGGGCACTCGTTCGCCCGAGCCGAGGCGCTTGCCGCGCACGTAGGTGCCGTTGGCGCTGCCCTTGTCTTCGATGAAGAGCTGAGCGCCAATCTTCAAAAGCTCGGCGTGTTTGCCCGAGACTTGGGGGTGGTGGATTTGGATGTCGTTGTCCGGCGTTCGACCGATGGACTTGCGCGCCTGCGGCGGCAGCTGAACCTGCCCGACGACGGTCTTGTGGCGCGGGCGCTCCACGGAGCCGGAAGGCGCACCTGCCGGAGGCGCGGCGGGCGCGGGCCCGGGCGCTGCGGCGACGGGCGCAAAGCCCGTACCTGGGCTAACCGCCTGCGCTCCGCCCACGACCTGCGCGGCAGACGTTTCTTGCGACACGCCGCCTTCGGCACGCGCCGACTCCTCGCGGGCGGGCTCCGCTTCACGCGCTGCGAGCTCCCGCGTACCGACACCAGCGCGGGCCAGAGAGAGCACGAGCTGCAGCGGCACCTGAACGGGACCGAGCGCCACGATGGCGTGCGGCTCGAGCGCTCGTGGCGTGTTCGGAGAGAGCTGCTGCCCACCAACGAACGTGCCGCTCGTGGAGCGCTCATCCGTCACGGAGAGCGGCTCGAGCTGGAAGGTGGCGTGAACACCCGAAACGTTGGGGTGATTCACGACCAAGTGCGTGCGCGCCGGATCGCGTCCCACGATCAGCCGCCCCGGCGTCACGGGCGCCTGGCCGCGGTTCATCAGCATCATGACGACGGCGGGGTGCACGTTCGGAAGCGGCACCTGGCCCACGACGAACTGCGCCTGAAAATCGAACGGCGCGCTGCCGCCCGGAGGCAGCGGCTGTCCGTCCACGAGCGTGGTGCCTTGCCCTCCGTCGACGAGCACGAGGCGGCCGCCGCCCTGATGGACGATGCGCGCGTGTTCCGCCGCGACTCCCGGGCCGCCGAGGCGGACGTCGGAGCCGGGAGCCGAGCCAATGGTAATGGTTTGTTTGCCGAGACCTTCGATCATGCGGTGCGCCCGATCATTTCCGATCGTTTCGCCGCATGATGCCCACGGACCTGCCTTCGTTCAATCGTCCGTGGGCATTCGTGCCTCGTGAGCGCCTCGAAGTCGGTTACTCCACGGTGACCGCGAGCTCGACGGGGCCGAGCTTGAGGCGACTTCCGCTGGGAACCGCCGTCCACGCGCCGGGGACGATGGGACTGTCATTGATGAAGGTGCCACCGGTGCTCGCCTCGTCACGCACGAGGAGTTGACCCCCTTCGAGCTTGAACGAGGCGTGAATGCCGGAAACCTGCCGGTCATCGAGCAGGATGGCGCACTGGCTGCCGTCGCGGCCCGCCTTCATTTCGAGCCCAGGCAGGACGGTGAAGACACCGCTGGGACCTTGAAGCGTGGCGCGACCCGCGCTCCGCGCGGGCACGACCGGAGCCGCAGGTGCATACGGCAGCGGCGCGTGAGGGGCCGGCCCCGGGCGGGTGCCGGGCGACGTGGCGTGCTTCTTCCGTGAGCCTCCGCGCAGCATGAGGACGAGGAGCAGCGCGATGACGACCAACGCGAACGCGCCGCCCAGGATCCACAAGAGCGGCAGGGGCGCCGTGCGGCCCTTGAGCTGGAGCACGCTTTCGGCGGTGACACCGGAGGTGCGGCCTGCGCGGTTGTCGAACACCACCAAACGCACCACGGCTTGGCTGCCCGAGCCGTTCAGAATCTTGTCTTTGTCGGGTGCGATGAACTCGACGAAGCTGTCGTTCGCCGTGACCGCCGTGCCCTTCATGTCCATGGCGATCAGCTGCTGCTGAGCTGCCTTGGCTTTGTCCACGCTGGCGCCGCTCAGGTCCGCGGGGAGCTGCTGCCCGGACGGCACGAAGTACACCTCGGCGCGCGTCGCGTCTCCGCCCCAACAGAAGTCTCCGTACACGCGGAAGCTTCCACCCGGGTACACGCCTTCTTTTCTTTGGGCTTCCTGCTGCGTGTACTCGACGTTCACGTCGAGCGGCCACGTCGTGGGGTCGATGCCGACGGGGACGTCCTTGAAGGAGTTGTCCCCGAGCATGGGCGGGTTCACGTTCGTGAACAGGAGCTTGAAGCTCTGGGTCGCCGTGGGCGCGATGCAGGCCACGCGCCACTTGACGATGTACATCTTCGAAAAGCGCGTGCGTACGGCGTCCACGATCTGCGGCGCACGCCCGCGCTGTCCTTCACGCATGACCGTGAAAAAGCCGCCAATGTCCGGATCGGCCAGGTTCTGCATGAACTCCAGCGCGTTCTGGCGGTACTCGTCGATGGCGCCGACCGGCGGGAAGTACACGCTGATGACGGGGACAGGCAGCTTGGGGAGCGCGGTGTTGTCCTCCGGGAAGCGACCGCCCGTCAGATACTGAGACAGCTGCAGCGCGCCGGGGCCCGTCGACGACGGATCGGCTCCACCGAAGCCGCTCGAGAGCACGACCATGGCTTGGTGAAGCGGCACCTGCACGCCTTCGCCGGCGTTGCCGAGCGCTCCGAAGCCGTCCGTAGCGGCCTGCTTGATGATGGTGAGGAGCGAACGGTTGCGGCCCTGAGCCGCGTACGTCTTGGTGATCTTGTCGATGGTGGCGGTGGCTTCACCCTTCTTGGCGACGCTCTGCCACTTCGAATCCTCGACGACCTGACGATCGTTGAAGAACATCACGTCGACGATGTCGTTCGGCCCCATGGCCCCGACGAACTTGCGCGCCACCTCCTTGGCGTCCTCGAACGCGCCGCCCATGCGGCTGTCGGCGTCGATGAGGATGAGCCACGCCGTGCCCACGCCCGGCTTCTGCTGGGAGTCGCCCCAGCGTGCTTCGCTGATGAAGCGCGCCTGGCGATCCGTGCCGTCCACGTTGACGGCGAAGAGCGCGTTCTGAGAAGGAAAGTTGAACGGCGTGTAGAGCGCGTACTTCTTTTCCAACGCGTCGCTCATGCAGTCGAGCTGCGCGTTACCGCGCAGGCCCGCGCAAGGGCGCACCGCGTCACTGACGCGTTTGCTCTGCGACACCTCGAGCACCGTGGTGAGCACGGGGCTGCCGTTTTCGACCGCAGCGCGCGGGTCCACTCGAAGCAGGCGTGCCCCCGGAGCTGCAGCGGCGGTTCCGGCGAGGGTGAGGGCAAGGGCACCGCCGAGCGCGCAGAGCGCGAAGCGATGCAGCACGGCGAAGATCGATGCAGAAGTGCTCATGGTGCAAGGGCCTGCGGCGCCATCCCCGGCGCCCCACGCCCGGGCGAGCATAGAGCGGCGTTCCGAAGGTCGGCAACGTCACCGTTCTCGGCGTCTGCGGCGCGGTCCGAAATCCGCGCCCGACGCGGAAGCGTTTCCGTGGGGGCGGCCGTGTGTCGACGGCGGCGCGGTGCTCCCGCACTGGAGCAGAGCGGCCCGCGGTCCCGAGGCGGCCGCGCACGACGAAACTCAGACGATTTTCACGATCGCGCGAAACTCACCAAGCGCGAGCAGTTGCCCGTCGCTAAGCTCCACCTTTCGACCAGGGGGCACGCGGAGCCCATCCAAGTAGGTTCCGTTTCGGCTTCCCAGATCCTCCAGCTTCATCCGCGCGGGGTTCGCCGAGGCAAAAATAAGCGCGTGATCGATCGACACCGTGGGGTCGTCGAGCGGTACGTCGGGGCCGCCGCCACGCTGCACGGGCCGCCTCCCGACGCGGTTTCTGCCTTGCAGGAGCGGCCAGTAGCGACCCAAACGCTCCGAGTAGCTGACGAGAAAACCGGCCAGAATGGGCGCCGCCGACTCTGGTACCTCTTCGGGATCGAGGGCGAGCAAGGCGCCCGCGGACAGCTGCGTTTCGAGGGACGCGCTGGGGGGCGCGTGAGCCGACAACGTGGGCTCCGGCAGCGACGCGCGCAGATCGAGCGCCGTGTCACCCGACTGCGTGGGCCCCGCGTCGTGCGTGGTGCGCGTCGGCGGTGAGGCGAGGTCGCCAGCGCGGCGTGCACGTTTTCTTGCGGGCACACAGCGCGCGCACGCTGGCTCGCTGTCGTGCAACGGACCGCCGCAGGACGTACAAAACGAGCACCGATACCCCAAGTTGCCTCCGCCAAAGGACACGACGGCCCAACCGCCCGCTGCCATAACGGTCCGTCGACCGAGGTAACGTCCCAGGTGTTGCCCCGTCCCAAGACGAAACCCCCGCGGCGCAGAGCGCGGCGGGGGGCCGATAGGAGTCAACTTTTCGAAAGCTGGGTATCGAAGAGCCCGCTCGCAAGAGCGAGCTCCGAAGAAGCTCAGCGATCCTTCTCGTCGCGGACGCGCGCGGCCTTGCCGGTGAGGTCACGAAGGTAGAAGAGGCGAGCGCGACGCACGATGCCGCGCGCCGTGACTTCGATGCTCTCGATGCGGGGTGAGTGCAGCATGAACGTACGCTCCACGCCGACGCTGAAGCTCGTCTTGCGGACGGTGAACGTGGAGCGAGCGCCGCCACGGCTCCGCTTGATGACCAGGCCGCGGAAGGCCTGCACGCGGGTCTTGTCGCCCTCGATGATGCGGTAGTTGACCGTCACCGTGTCGCCGACGCGAAATTGCGGCAGGTCGCTACGCAGGGACTGATTCTCGAGCTTCTCGATGATGTTCGAAGGCGCTTGGGTTGCCATGGCTGCTAATTCTCCGGTCCGGCAGTTCCGATCAGCTGGCGCTCGGCGCCGCGAACCTGCTCTTCTGGCGTGGGTCGGCGGGGTCCGCGTCACGCGGGAACGCGTGGGACGCGAGAATTGACGAGGTGGTGCTGCTTGAAGCTGCTCGGAGGCCGCGGATTATGCATCTTGAAGCCTCTTCGTCAACGGCGAGCAGGCGATGGGGCACTCGCGGACCCAGCATGACCCGAGCTCGGGGCGCCGCCAAGGTGCCGAATCGCCCTCCTCGACGCCCTTTTTCGGGCGAATCGTCCCCTGAACGTCCGCTCCGCCGTTCGCCCCGTCGAACTGCCATGAACCGGGGTCCGAGTCGGCTTGACGGGATCTTCCACCAGGGCTAAGTCGCCGGGCCCCTCGAACGGGGACCTCGACGCTGGCTCACGGCGATTCCGGGCAAACGGCTCGGACGTTGGGTGCGCCAGCCAATCAGGAAAGAGAAGACACGAAATGAACCAGTATCCCGGCATCATCGGCCGCAAGGTCGGCATGACGCAGCTCATTCAGGAAGACGGCACCGTCATTCCCTGCACCGTCGTGCAGGCCGCCGTCACCGTCGTCGGCAAGCGCACCCAAGAGAAGGACGGCTACGACGCCCTGATCGTGGGCATCGAAGAGCGCAAGGAGAAGCACACGAACAAGCCTCTCGCCGGCTTCTACAAGAAGCAGGGCGTTTCGCCGAAGCGTGAGCTGCGCGAGCTGCGCGGCACCGCCGAGTACGTGGGCGGCTTCGAGATCGGCCAAACCCTCAAGTTCGACGAAATCTTCGAGGTGGGTCAGTTCGTGGACGTGCAGGGCATCTCGCGCGGTCGCGGCTTCACCGGCGTCATGCGTCGCCACAACTTCGCGGGCGCCAAGCGCAGCCACGGTGCGCACGAGTACCAGCGTCACGGCGGCGCCATCGGCACCAACATGACGCCGGGCCGCGTCAAGGCCGGTACGAAGATGGCCGGTCAGCACGGCAACACCACCGTCAGCGTGTTGAATCAGCGCATCGTGAAGGTGCTGCCCGAGGACAACGCCATCTTGGTGCGCGGCGGTATCCCCGGCGGCAAGAACGGCCTCGTCTTCGTGCGTGGCGCCGTGCGCAAGAAGGACGGCGGTAAGCCGAAGAAGTGACGTCGTCTCGACCAAGAGACGGCGAGCTCGACGCTCCCATGAGCGAAGCTCTTTCAAGCGACGCGCCCGGAACGGCATCTTTGCTGGTTCCGTGGCGCGTCGAGCGCATTTTGCGGGACGACACGGCGAGCCGCGTCGTCCCGCCGCCGGACCCGCGCGCGCTCCCGTCCGCGCCCGCCGGCAAGGAACGCGAGGCGCCCCAGCGCCCTCACGCGGTCGAAGTCCCCTCGTCCGATGGGGAAGTGGGCTTTCTCGTCGTCGACAAGCCGCACGGCATTTCCGTGCACGGCGGGGACGAGTCGCGCGGCGATGACGTCGTCGGTCGCCTGGGTGCGTGGCTCACCGCCCAAGGTCGTGACCCGTACTTGGGCGTGCACCAACGGCTCGATCGCGCGACCAGCGGGCTCTTGTTCTTCACGCGTGAGCGCGGGCTCAATCCCGAGGTGGCCCGCGCGATGGAGGAGCACGCGGTGGGGCGCATCTACCACGCGGTGGTGCGCCTCTCGCCCGGCGCGGGCCTTGCGCGTCGTGGCCGGCTCGAGCATCGCCTCGAACACGACGCGGGTGTCACGCGCGTCGTGGCGCGCGGGGGCAAACACGCGGTCGTCGACTACGAGGTGCTCGAGCGCGTGGGCGAACGTGCGCTCGTGCAGCTCACGCCGCGGACGGGGCGCACGCATCAGCTGCGTGTGCAGCTCGCGGCGGTGGGCGCTCCCATTTCGGGTGACGTGATTTACGGGGGAGAACCCGCGCCGCGGCTCTTTCTGCACGCGGTGCGCCTCGAAGGCGCTCTGTTCGGAGACGCGATCGAAAGCCCGACGCCGGCCGCGTTCGCGACTTGGCTCGAGCGTGGAGCGGTGGAGATGCCGGCGGACGCAACGTCGCTGCTCCGTGACTCGGCGTGCCAGCGCTACGCGCTGGCACGCGTGACGGATACGTACCGGCTTTCGAACGGCGAAGGAGACTTGTTGCCCGGGTTGGTCGTCGACGTGTACGGCGCGTACGCGGTTTTGTCGGTGTACGACGCGGCGCTCCTCGGGCGCATCGACGCCGTCGCGCGTCAGGTGCTCACGCTCGGCTTTCGCGGCGTCTACTTGAAGCAGCGGGTGCGCGCCGACTTGCGCGAGCAAGACGCTCGCAGCTTGGCGCCGGAGGCGCCGCTCGCGGGTGAGCCGGCGCCGCTCGAGCACGTGGTGACGGAGGCCGGGATGCGCATCGCTACTGCGTTGGGCGACGGGCTCTCGACGGGGCTCTTCGTCGATCAACGAGACAACCGGGCGCGCGTTCGCGAGTGGGCGGGCGGCGGAAGGATGCTGAACCTCTTCAGCTACACGTGCTCGTTCAGCGTGGCGGCGGCTCTCGGCGGCGCAACGGAGACCGTCAGCGTGGATTTGGCGGGGCGCGCGCTCGAGCGCGGGCGCAGAAACTTCGAGCTGAACGGGCTCTCTTTGGACGGGCACAGGTTCTGGAAGGAAGACGCCGTCAAATGGCTCGCTCGAGCCGCGCGACGCGGCGAACGCTTTCGCACCATCGTGCTCGACCCGCCGAGCTTCGCGACGGTGGGAAAGGGCACCTTCAGCGTCGAGAAGCGCTACGGTGAGGTCGCCGCGTTGGCGCTCGCGTTGCTCGAGCCCGGAGGGCGGCTCCTGGCGGTGACGAACCGCACCAAAACGAGCGCCCGCGCGCTTCGTCGAATTCTCTTCGACGCCGCACGAGAGGCGAAGCGAGGCGTCGCGACGATGCGCGATTTGCCGAGCGGCCTCGACTGCCCCGAAACCGCGCAGGGGCCCTGGCCGAGCAAGAGCGCGGTGGTGACGGTCGAATGAGCACGAGACGCAATCCGTACGTGGGAGACAAGGCCACCCAAGCCGCCAAGGCACGCGGCTATCCGGCGCGCAGCGTCTTCAAGCTCCAGGAAATCGACAAACGCATTCAGCTCCTGAAGGCGGGCCAACACGTGCTCGATTTGGGCGCGGCGCCCGGCTCCTGGAGCCTCTACGCCAGCCAGAAGGTGGGCCTGGCGGGGCGCGTCTTGGCCATCGATCTGCAGGAAATCGTGCAGCGCTTCGACAAGAACGTCATCGTGGCTCGCGGCGACGCGTTCGACGTTTCCAACGAAGTCCTCCAGACGTTTGCGCCGTACGACGTGGTCTTGAGTGACATGGCGCCTCGCACCAGCGGCGTGAAGCTCCGAGATCAATCCGCCAGCTTCGAGCTGTACATGCGGGCGCTCGAAGTCGGCGCCCAAGTGGGCAAACCCGGCTCGCGCTTCGTGGGCAAGCTCTTCATGGGGCCGGACTTCGACGAGGCCGTGGCGAAAACCAAGGAAAAATACGGGAAGACCCGGGTCATTCGCCCCGAAGGCACCCGCCAAGTCAGCAAGGAAGTCTTCATCGTGGGCATGAGCCTGCGCGTGGCAGAAAGCCCCGACGTCGCGACTGAATGACACGCATCTGAACGGCGCGCTGCGACGCTACCGTGCTCGACTTTACAGCGATTCGTTGGGTTTGAGGCCGAATCTGCCGTGCAAGTGACGCGCGCCAGCGCCTCGGCCGAGCGAGCAGGCCGAGACCAAGAACGAGCTGTTGCCTCGCACGTGCACGGCGCGCTGTCCCAAGAGCTCGACGCCTGCGAGATCGAACGTGCTTCCGTCGGTGTCCAACGAGATGGGGCCGGAGAGGGAGCCTCCGGTCAGCCTGACGACACTTTCGTCGGCGACGACGCCCTCCGTGACGCGGACGTGTACCCCCTCGACGCTGCTGTGCTCGAGGACGAGGCGCCGAGCGACGACATTCCGCAGCACGGCTCGCGAGCAATGGTCGAGGACGATCTCGCCGTAACTGCCCGAAAGACGAAAGTTTGCCTGGTGCGAGCAGCGAACGTCGCGCGGCGCGGCGTCGTCTGTGGACGGTATCGAAGACGAAAGGGGCGCCGATGACGAAGGCGGGCTCGCCGGGCGCGGCCCGTCGCCTTCATTCAGGTGCGCGAGTACTTCGAGCAGAGTACGGTCGGTCGCTTCTCGCATGGGCACGTGCGCGACGTCGTCCAGCACGACGAGGCGCGCGTTTGCCAAGCGGCTTTCGAGCAGCTCCGCCACGCGCAGAGGCGCGATCGTGTCCTTCTGCCCCCAGAGCACGAGGGTGGGCGCGCGTGAGCTGCCCAGCGCTGGCGCGAAATTGTGCTCGACGAGCCCCAGCGCCGCCTGGATGGGTGGGGCGGGCTCGAGCGTGTTCACCGCTTCGGGGCGCGGGGACCAGGGGCGCGCGACAGAGAAGAGTGCGTGGCCAGCGCCCGCTACCGTTCCGGCGACGCCGCGCGTCAGCGCGTGGACGGGGGCGGGGAGGTTTCCGGGCGCGGCGGTCCGGAGCGGGGCGACGGAGGCGTCGATTTGGTTTTGGATGAATGCGTCCCGGTACAAAATCCCCGCCGCATCGATGAGCACGAGCTTTCGCACTTGCCTCGCATGGCGAGCCGAGTGCTCGAGCGCGATGGCGCCGCCCATCGAGTGACCGAGAACATCCGCGCGCCCACCCGCATACGCATCGATGACGTGAGCGAGCACGTCCGCGTAGCGTTTGGGTTCGTAGGGAGGAGCCCCGCCGCCGTTCGAGCGAGCGAAGCCTGGCAAGTCGAACGCGATCACGCGTCGACCTTCGGCGAGCCCCGCGAGGATAGGGTAAAAGTCCCGCGCTCCGGCGTCTCCGAGCCCGTGGACGAGGACGAGCGGAGGTGCGGCGTCCGCCGCTTCCTCACCTGTGGCGTCCCCACGCCGTCCGTTCACCTCCAGTAGATAAACGCGTCCGCCGAAGACGGGATCGGCAACGTAGCGGGCACGCGCGCCGACGACCCGAGACAGCTCCGCGTCGAGCGGCGCGGGGCCGAGCGGCCCCGAAGGCGTCGGAGAAGTCGTGGAGCTGGCCGCGGGCTCTGCCTGCTTCGGCGCGTGCGGTGCACGCCGCCCGCATGACATCACGCACGCGCAGAGGACAAGGAGGGCCAGACCTCGCATGGGCCGCTCGTAGCCGATTCGGCCACGGGCGGCGAGATGGTCGGACGAAGCTGGCTCCCTCAGCGCGCACCGCAGAGCACACCGCGATGAGCGACGTCGGAGAGAAGTTGGGCGGCCCCGGCCAGCGCCGCGTCGTCCAACGGGAGCCCCTGCTCGGCCGCTCCCAGAACCAGCGCGTCGCGCAACGTCGCGCCCGAGAGCAAGCGACGGAGCAGCGCGGCGGCGAGCGGGCTCAGCTCGAGGTAACGCACGTCGTGCTCGGGGCTTCGATACACGAGCAGCGACGTGGGGAGCCGTTCGGGCTCCGTCCGGTCTTCGATGTCGTTCGGAAGGCGATGCACGGCGTACTCGAAGTCGAAGAGGCGGCACGCATCGCTGAAGACGACGCCGCGATCGAGCGAAAGCTCTTCGTCGTTCGATGCCGCTGCGTTCGAGAACCGTGACGCGGACTTCGCGCCCTCGGGCACGCCCAAGGCGTCCCCGCGGTGTCCCCCCAAATCCTTCTCCGCGACGCCGAAGTCGCCGTGGCGGCGCGAGGGAGCCGCTGCAATTTCGATTTCTGCCGCTTCGAGGCGACCGAGCTCGAGTAGGTACGCGGGAAAGTGGTCGCCCTTCGTGAAGCGTGCTTCGACGAAGTCCAAGAACTCCGTGGCGACGTCCCGGAGGTAGTGCGAGCGGGGCCCACGCTCCGCGCAGAACGCGTCGAACATTCGGCGAAAGAGGCTCGAGTCCGTCGAAGGCTCGGGGAGCTCTACTTCGAGCGCTACGAAACGAGCCACCGTGCGCGGGATGGAGAGCTCCAAGAGCTCGCGCAGAGTGTTGCGCACCAAACGTCGGTAAACCAAGAGGCGGCGCGGTCCCTGCTCGCGAAGGAAGGCGCGGTCGTCCGCCGAGAGCTGTGAGCTGTCCAAGAGCTCGCCCAAAAAGCGCTCCGGGTCCGCGTCCGCCGGGCCCAGCGTGAGCGCCCGAAGGAGCGCTTCGTGAGGATCTTCGAGGAGGGTCACGCGAGCGCTCCGCGAGTTTCCCGAGCTTGGATGGCGTGATCGTAGACGGCGCGGAGCTCGCGCACTTCGTGGAGCAACACGTCGAGCGGCGGAACGTCGTTGTCCCTCTCGAGGAGCACGGGCACGGGACCTGTGCGTTCCAGCGTGAAAGCGAGCAGCTCCTTGACCGGAGCGCACACTGCGGCGCCGTGCGTGTCGAGAAGCATGCCTTCTGCGAGGTGACCTCTCGGGAGACGCTCGTGGCCGGCGACGTGAATTTCCACGACGCGCTCGAGCGGCAAGCTCTCGATGAGCTCGAACGCGTCGTAGCCGTGGTTTTCTGCGTTCACGTACACGTTGTTCACGTCCAAGAGCAGGCCGCAGTTGGCCTGCTCCAGGACGGCACACAGAAACTCGGCTTCGCTCATGCGCGGACGCGCGGGGTGCGCGTAAAACGAGACATTTTCCACGAGCAGAGGCAGGCCGAGCCGCGCCTCCACGTGCTGGATGCGCTCTGCGACGCGGCAGGCGACCTCGGGCGTGAGCGGCAGCGGGAGAAGCTCGTGAAGCACGCGTTCTCCCGACGTGCTGGCGCAGAGGTGGTCGGAGTGCCAAGGCGTTCCGAGGCGCCGCGTCTCTGCGTGGAGCTCGCTGAGGTACGAATCGCGCGGAGGCGTGGAGGCGCCCAGGCTCAGCGTCAGGCCATGGGTTACGATCGCGTAGCGCGAGCGCAGCGTCTCGAGGCACTCCGGAAAGTACCCGCCGCGCCGCATGTAGTTTTCGGGGGACACCTCCAGGAAGCTGACGTCCAGCGTGGGACGCTCCAGGACGTCCTCCAAGAACTCCCAACGGAGACCCAGACCGATCCCGGCGATTTTCTCGGCAGCGCGACGCGCGTCGAGCCAGCTGCCGCGGCTCACGGCGTAGGGGCCGGCGCGTTCGGCTTGGGTGTGGGGGCGCGTGGCGCTTTTTGTGGCGCGGGGTCTGCCGCCTTGGGGCTGGAGCTCTCCGGAGGGTGTTCCGGTGGGGACGCCGGAGCAACGGAAGGCGAAGGCGAAGCCGCGCTCGCGTCACTCGGGGCCGGCGCGGTCGCGTCGGGCGTTTCCGGACGCTCGTCGTCCGATGAGCTCGGCGCGGGTGACGTGAGCTTCCCCTGACGCGGGGGATGCGAGGCGTCCGAGGACTCGACCGGCTCGCCGAGGGACCGATGCTCCACGGCAACGGGCGCGAGCGGCAGTGGATCGGTGTACACCGGCGTTGGCGCGGGCCTCTGAGCGGTGGCGGCGCACCCGAGCTGGGCGCTCGCGACGAGGAGCACGAAGGAGGCGCCCTGGAGCGCGCTGACGAACTTCTGCATGTGTGACCGAAGGATACCGCGTTTTCGAGAGCCGCGTCCCGTTTCCGCGACGGGCGCATACTCCGCGGTTTCGTTCGGATCTCGCCGGCGCGGGCGGCAGTCGCACTCACCGGAAGGCCGCCCTGCCGAGCTCACGGGAGCGCGAGGAGCTGCACGTCGACGCGCGCAGTGGTGCCGACGACGCGGCCTAGCAGCGGGAGGTCGCTCGCCCGAAGGCGGCCGTGCTCGTCGCGAGGAACGATGTCGTGCTCGGCGAGCGGCACGTCCAGAGGACGCGTGGTGCGGATCCAAACACGCAGCGGCTTGGTGGAGCTATCCGCCGGCTCGGCGTAGTCGAAATCGACGTCCAGCCGGGCTTCCCGTGTCGTGCGCAGACCGCGAATTTCCAAGTGACCCAGCGCCGTGAGCGACACGCGTCGTCGCTCCTTCGCGGGCGGCTCGGTCTCCACGTCGGTTCGAACGGCGACGCGGCGCCCCAGGTACGCGGCTGGCGCGCTCGAGCTCGTGACGGACGTGATGGTGAAGCGAGCGAAGCGAAGCCGTTCGCGCTCGTCCGAGGGAACACCTGCGCCCAAGCCGAGCCAGTTTTGCGCCGCTACCGAGTAGGCGTCGTCGCGTCCTGCGCTTTCGATTCGAATCGCGCTCAGATCGACGGTGACGCTGCCCTCCGCTCCGGTGAGCGCATTCGGATCGAGGCTCAATGTGCCGGAGACGCCGTGGAAGGTCCCGGAGGGCTGCGCTTCTTTGGCTTTCAATCCGAAGTGAACGCGTGAGGCGTCGTCGAGGCGATAGGTCGTAAGAGTTGGTTCACCCGGGCTCGGTGAAGCGC
>JAEYVE010000277.1 GCA_023432025.1 Pseudomonadota bacterium | reverse complement strand
GTTGGCGCGGCACGGACCGAGGTCGAACCGCGCGAGGGCCATCCGAGTCGGGAGGCCACTCTCGAGGCTGGCCACGCCCAGCAGACCGAGACTGACGACGCGCGGCAGACCGTCGCGGAGCGGCCCCCGGTGGCCCAGGAGCCTCGGGTCTACGGGGTTGGCGAGCTGGCGCGGCGGATCAAGGGCACCCTCGAGACGGCGTTCGGCGAGGTCCTGGTCCGGGGCGAGATCTCCAACCTGCGGCAGCCCGGCTCGGGCCACCTCTACTTCAGCCTGAAGGACGAGACGGGGAGCCTTCGCGCCGTGCTCTTCCGCGGGCAGGCGCGGCTCCTGCGCTTCCGCCCCGCGAACGGCCAGGAGGTGGTCGCCCGAGGTCGCGTCGGCTTCTACGAGGCCAGCGGCGACGCCCAGCTCGTCTGCGCCTGGCTGGATCCCGTCGGCGCCGGCGCCCTCGCGCTGGCGTTCGAGCAGCGCAAGGCGAAGCTCGAAGCCGAGGGGCTCTTCGATCGCGCCCGCAAGCGGCCGCTGCCCTTCCTCCCCAGGAGGATCGGCGTGGTGACGAGCCCGACGGGCGCCGCCATCCACGACTTCGTGCGGATCCTCCATCGGCGCTTCCCGCGAATCGAGGTGCTGGTCGCGCCAGCCCGCGTGCAGGGAGCCGGCGCCGGCTTCGTGTGGGTCGCGACGGACGACGAACGCATCGCCCACGCCGTGCAGGGCTTCGGCGGCGAAGCAATCCTCACCTCCACGGACCACGCCACGGGCGGCGATCGTCTCGCCGAGGTGGTGCGCTCCCGGAAGGTTCCGGACGAAACCATCGTCGTGAACGTGCAGGGGGACGAGCCGCTGCTCGACGCCAAGTACGTCCGCTTGGTCGCCGACGCGCTCGGCGAAAATCCAGCGGCGGGGATCGCGACTTTGGCGACGCCCATCGCAACGCCCGCTGAGCTCTTCAACCCGAACGTCGTCAAAGTCGTGCTCGACGACGCAGGGTCGGCTCGCTACTTCAGTCGCGCGCCCCTCCCCTGGGCGCGCGACGCCTTCGCGGCGGGACAGCCGGAGGCCCTCCCCGAAAACGTTCCGTTCCTTCGCCACGTCGGTCTCTACGCCTACCGCGCCGGAGCCCTCACGGCTCTGAGCAAGCTCCCGCAACCGCCCGTCGAGCGCGCGGAGTCCCTCGAGCAACTTCGAGCCCTCCACGCCGGCATTCGAATCCACGTGAGCGTCGTCTCCGAAGCTCCGCCCCACGGCGTGGATACGGAGGAGGATTTGGTGAGAGTGGCGGATCTAGTTTCCCAGACCCTCATTTCGCGATGAGACGCTACGCACACCTGCCATCCCGAACGATTCTCATCGTCTCCGGGAACAGTTCCGCATCACCAGAAGACTACTACCATGGCGTGGTTTGACGATTGTGAGCATGAGATGACGCCTTCCCAGAAACTTCTCTCGGTCATCGTTCCCGTTCGAGTCGACGCCGACCGCCTTGATGTAGTCGAACGACTGGGGTTCTTGCGGTCCGATCCTTCGTCGCAAGACGTCGAAGTCATCGTCGTGGATGATGGCTCGTTGCACGGGGAGGCCGAAGCACTGAAACGACGGTGCACCGAGCTCGGCTATCGGTACATCCCCACAGCGTGCTACAATCGGGTTTTCTCCATAGGACGAGCGCGAAACGTAGGGGTTCAAGCTGCCCGGACGCCGTTCGTCATGTTTCAAGACGCGGACCTGATCCCGTGCGACGGCTTCTACCAGGGAGTCCTCGTCGAGATTGAAGTTCAGAAGCTCAAGGAGTTCGCCGAACGCTTCTTGATGTTTGGTGTCATCTATCTCACGGAGGCGGCTACCAAGGAGTTTTTTGCCTGTGAGCCTCTCCAAAGGAGGAGCCGCTTCACGCAGTACTTGCTCGACGACGACCAGGAAAAGATTGAGAAGTTCTCCACGGGCACGTCCGTGATAGTCGTTTCCAGGGACTACTACCTCGGCTGTGGTGGCATGGACCCAGACTTCGAGGGCTGGGGTTTCGAGGACCTCGAGTTCACTTGCCGCATGCTGCGGCGCAACCGGCGCTTCCCCCTGCCCGCAGAGTTCGATCGTGACTACCGCAATTTCCGAACCATTCAAGAGTATCGCGGCTGGAAGTCAGTTTACCGATTGTTCGGTGACATTACCTTTTCGAAGGGGCTCGTTCTTTTTCATGCATGGCACCGTGTCGTGCCGGACAGCACGTACATGAATGCGCGTTCGCGCAACATGCGGCTCTTCCAAGCCAAGCTCAACGCCTTTCGGAGCGATCAACAGGAACCGCCGCCGCTACCGAAACCGGAAAAGGGAAGAAGTCTTGTTTTTCGCACCAACCCCTTCGTGCTGAATCGATGGGTGGTTCCTTCCTGGGGCGAGCTGGTCCTCGTGAATGAAAGCGACTTCGACGCCGCCGAGCTCATCGACTTCATTCATAAACACAACATCACGAGGGTCGTCTTCCACAATCCATACGCGAACGATCGGATGTCGGAGCTCTACGAGGCAATCCGAAGAGCAAGCATCGAGTACGTCGTGTGTGAAAGGGGCGCGTTGCCGGATGCGACGTTCTTCGACCCCCGCGGATTCAATGGGGCTAGCTCGAGCTACGACCCCGTCCATTGGGATAGGCCCCTCGACGAAGAGGAGGTGCGAAGGACGTTGAATTACATTCGGTTGTTGGTATCGGGAGAGGCAAGCCTCGAGAAGCAACCCGAAAAGGCCGGTGCAGCTACGACGCGCAGGGCTCTCGGGATCAAGCCAGGACAGAAGGTCCTCTTCGTTCCGTTTCAGCGTCCAACGGATACTGTGATGACTCGACTGGCGAACCCTATCGGCTCATTCGCCGCGTTCGTCGAGCTGCTCCAAGAAACTTCTGCGAGCCTCCCACCAGAGTGGGTCATCGTTGCGAAACGACATCCCCTCGAAGTGGACCAGCCTGGTCTAGATGTCATCTGGGCAAATGAAAGCCATGTCCATGACCTATTGGACGTCGCTGACGCGGTCCTCTTGGTCAACTCCGGCGTTGGCGTTCTGGCCCTGGCTCATGGAAAGCCCGTCCTGGTCGCGGGGACGGCACTTTACGGGCATCCCGGCCTGTCCGTGCAGGTGAGAAGTGCGGCAGACGTCATGGCCGCTCTCGGTCGTTTTCGTCCGGACGAGGAGAAAGTCTTGCGCTTCATTCACTACCTCGTTTTCGAGTTCTATTCGTTCGGGAAGTTCCAGACCCGCGAGGTTGCATGGACAGCTGGAGCAAAGATGACCGCGACCGTGGGGATCGACTACGAGGTAGTGAGACTTCCTGGACAACCAAGCATTCGCTACGAAAGGCGCAGTACGGTTGAGGTTGCCGAGGGCTCGATCCTCTTCGACCGATATCGAAAGCCCAATGGGATGCTCTTGCGCGACGAGGCCAGGGGCGCGTCGCCCCCCCCTCCTCCCTCGGCCGCCAAGAGAGTCGAGGGCAAGGCAGTTCCGACGAACGTGCCTCCTGGGAGTGCTCGGAGAAAACTAAAGAAACTCAGCGAAGACCCGCGAGCATTCTTCAGGGACTCGCGGATCCCGGCCTTCCGCAGCTTTGGAAAGCTCCTGGATTAGGACCGCACCGGGGGGCAACGCATAAGGCGGGCGGCACAGCGAGAAGAGATGACCCGCAGTGGGCGCCCGGCGCCTGCTCATGTCCCCACGCGAGATTCCACTCTCGCCTGGAACTGTCAGCTCGTTCCTGGTTGGCGTCGCTAGTGCCTACGAGCCGCTCGACTGGTGGGCTTCGGGGGTATCCGAGGAGCCGTCGCATCTCTCGGGGCAGAAAGGAGCCCGGCTCAGATGGGACGATTTCGAACGCCAATGCCCCGACGAACCTTGCTTCGGGGTCTGGGCGGCGTGTTTGTTGGCCTGCCGTTCCTGGAGGCGATGCGCTCGTCTCGAGCGATTGCGGCACCTCAGCCGAGCTACACGCCCGCGGGGTTCCCCAAACGCTTCGTGGTGATGTTCACGCCCAATGGCTCGGTCCACGAAGCGTGGTTGCCGACCGGCGCGGAGCGGCACTTCGAGCTTTCGGAGATATTGTCTCCGCTCGAGCCCTTCCGGGAAAAACTTCTCGTGCTCGCCGGGGTTGATCAAATGTCGGGCGGACAAGGCGAGACACACCAGCGTGCCATGGGTGGGATGCTGACCGGCGAGGTCGTCAACCCCGGTGAGTTCTTCGTTGGCGGCAATCCACCGGGCGGCTGGGCGAACGGCATCAGCGTGGACCAACGCATCGCGCGCGTGCTCGGAAACACGACGAGACTTCGGTCGCTCGAGCTCGCCGTGCAGCCGACGTCGGAGGGGAGCACGTGGACAAGAATGTCGTACGCGGGCCCCAACCAGCCCTTACCGCCCCTGGGAAGTCCGTTTCTTGCGTTCGAGCGCCTGTTCTCGAGCCTCGTCCGCGACCCGAAAGCAGCTGCGTGGACGATACCGCGACGAAGAACCGTGTTGGATGCCGTACGTGACGACTACCTGTCACTCCGCGCCCGCGTGGGCCTCGAAGACCGCCGTCGGCTCGACGCGCACCTGACAGCGCTACGGGAGCTCGAGGCCCGACTCGGCGTGGTGCCCGAGGCCGTGCTGCAAGGATGCTCCGCGCCAGCCCTAAAGGACAACGTCGACGTCGCCAGCAATGACAACTTCCCCCTCGTGGGGAAGCTTCAGATGGACCTTCTCGCAAAGGCGCTCGAGTGCGATCTCACACGAGTGGCGTCCATTCAATGGAGTAGGTCGCGAAGCGCCACACGCTTCACCTGGCTCGGTGTCGAACGTGAGCATCATGACCTCTCCCACGACGGCGACGCGCTCACGAGCTCGGTCGCGAGCCTCGTCCGAATCAACGCTTGGTACGCGGAGCAGCTCGCCTACCTGCTCGGCAGGTTAGCCTCGATCCCCGAAGGGGACGGAACCATGCTCGATAGCACACTCGTGTTCTGGTCGAACGAGCTTGCTCGAGGGAACAGTCACAGCACGAAAAACATGCCCTACGTGCTGGCGGGCGGCTTGGGCGGTGACCTTCAGATGGGCAGGTTCTTGGATTTCAGGAGCCGCAAAGGCACGGTGCCGCACAACAATCTCTTGCTCTCGCTCGTGAACGCGATGGGCATCGACGATACGAGCTTCGGTCGAGCGGAATGGTGTACGGGCCCGCTCAGCGGGCTCGTTTGATGCCAACGGCCGCTCGATGCGTGCCCTGCGTCCCACACGTCCTCGTTAGGCAGGGTCGCAAACCCCCGCTTCGTCAAACGTCGCCACGATTCGCGCCGCTCCCGCAAACACCGCGGTGTCCAGCGGCTCCCGAACCAACGCAAAAACTCTTCCGCCCGTGGCGCTCGCGGCCTGCACGCCTGCCGGTGAATCCTCGAAGATTGCGCAGTCTTCGGGAGGCACGCCCAGACGCCGCGCGGCGACGAGGAAAATGTCCGGCGCAGGCTTGGGGCGCGCGACCTCGGGGTCGTCTCCGCACACGACGGCGTTGAACAAGGAGAACCATTCGTGGTTCTTGGTCTTCACGTCGAACAGCGTGCGGCCCGTGCTCGTGGCCACCGCGATGGGTACCCCGCGGGACGAGAGGCGCCGCACGAACTCCTCCGCGCCGGGGACCGCGGGCGCGTTCGCAAAGAGCTCCGCCAAGATGGGCTTGCGCCGCTCGACGAACTCTTCAGCCGTCAAGGGAATGCCGAACTTGCCGATGACGTGCGCCGCGCTGAGGAGCGCGGGGCGCCCCATGATTTCGAGCTTCGTCGCGGGATCGAGCGCGGCTCCGTAGGGCTCGAGCATTCGATCGTAGGCCACGGTGTAGAGCGGTTCCGTGTCCAAGAGCACGCCGTCCATGTCGAAGAGGACGGCCCGACAGTTCCAATCCAGCGCCATTTCCAGAGCTCTATATCGAACGAAGCGCGACAGCGCGAGCGACCCGACTCCGGCGAAGCCAAGGAGCCAAGGCACGAAGACGCCGGTCATGGGCGCACGCTACTCGGCAAGACCGAGCTGGTGTGCGCCCCCCCCAACGGAGTTGCGCTCAGTTTTGGCGGTGTCGGCGGCAGGCACAACGGGCGAACCGGCAAGGCTCAGGACGACTCCCCCCGCCATTTCGGCCCCCGCGGCTTGAGGTCGGAGCCGCCCTCAAGCATCGCGCGTTGCGTCTTGCGAGATGGGGGCGACGCAGCGGTTACGATCCAACGCCCGACAGCAGCCCAACAGCAGTGGTCACTTCTTCCTACTAGCTAGCCACCACACTGTCACCAAGAACCCAGGAATACTTCCGCCATCAACTAGAAATGCAATCCACCACCAGGAAGCAACCTGCTCTAGTGGTGACAGAACCATTACGAGCGCCAATATTATCCCTGGAACGAGAGGCACCCAAGACGGAGCCTGCGACCTCGTTAGTCTAGCTATGAGGCAAATCCAATTCATAACACAGAGGCAGAGCGCTATCAGCGCAACAATCCCCGCGAGCCACCAACAAAGGTGCGCGGTCATAGAAAGAACCTTCTTTGGCCAAAAATTCCCTTAATCGAACCATCAAGACCCCACCCCTGAGGCAAGCTTAGACTTGAACGAGGAACCGCAAACGCTTCCCCTGAAGAAAACGGTGCGAATTGATTACCTATCCCTGGCTGCCACTTTCCGGACAAGATGTAGTTCCAGCGACTCGGAAGCCCCTTCATTACCCAGTCTCCTTCCTCAAGACCGGAGCGCCCCCACCGACTGGCTATTGCCCATTCGCTTCGAGTTGCTCGCAGTTGCGTATACCCCGACCAGACGCCGCCCCCGAACACCCTTCCGGCTGTCAAAGCGAGGTACGCCATCTGCCATCCGCCCCCACCAGCGCAATCCGTGCAATTCCCCCCTGGAATGCCCTGCGGGTTTCCAGCGCCCTCCGTACGAATCGCGTCGCCTGACTCCATGTTGAGAATCGCCGCTCCCACCAACGCGTCTTGCAACAAATCACCGCCTCCCCCAAGACCGCCGTTCTTCATCCCACTTGTCGTGGCGCGCGCCCCTTCCCCCATCTCACCAATCGCTTTGGCGGTCTCCGGCGGGAGGCCATTCTTGTTCGCTTCATACACCGGGCTGTTCGCGCTGTTTCGATCGAAGGTTGCCGCGTCTTGGTACCCCGCCTTGCTCGGGTCGTTCGTCTGAAAGAAGTTCTGCCCTTCGGGCAAACCGGTGCCCGCCACAGGAATGGGATTCTGACGACTGTGCTCCGCGCTCAGCCCGCTCGGATCCACCAAGTTCACCGGGTTATTCCGCACGTACCCGTACAGATTCAGACCGTCGAACGCCGGATCCGCGCTCAGCCACTGCCCCTGCCGCGCGTCGTACCGACGCGCCCCGAAGTCGTACAGCCCCGTGTGGAGATCCAGCTCCTTGCCCGTGAACGTGTACCGACGCGCCAGCTCGTAGCGACTGTCCGTGTCGTCTTGCCACATCTCGCCAGTCGGGAAGTACTCGTCGTGCTGCACCAAGTCTTGGTTGTCTTGCGTCGAGTACTGCGTGCTCCCGAGGTGATCCGGATGAAAGTAGAGCGTCGGCGGGCTCTGGAACCAATCCGGATCCACCTTACTCGCCACGCGCTCGCTCCCCACGAACACGTGCTTCGTCACGTACCGGCCGTCCTGGATGGTGAGGTGCGGACCCAGGTACGCCGTTTCCTCCTGACCGCTCACCCGGTGTAGGTGCACCGCCTTCTGTCCCTGCGCGTCGTAGCGGGTTTGGTTCAACTCCTGTCCGTTGCGGATCACCCGCGTGATTTGGTCCTCCTCGTTCCACACCAACTCGCGTCGATCGCTCCCGCGGTAGACCGTGCGCTTTTGATTGCCGCTCGCGTCGTACGTGAACACCCTCGAGAAATCGATTGACTCGTTCGGAAGGCGCTCGTCGATTTGGCTTGGCGTGTGCGGCTGCTCTCCGTCGTACGAGTAGCGGCTACGGTAGGTCTGATCTCGCAGCGGGTAGTCGTCTCGCCAGCTTCCGTTGACGAACGACTCCTGAAACGAGCTTTGGTCCTTGAGCGTGATGTTCCCCAGCTCGTCGTACTCTTGCTCCAGATGGTAGCGGTGCCGAGTGAAGCCGTTGCTCTGCGTCCGCCCCGTCGCAGTTCGCAGCTGGTACAGGTCGTCGTACGTGAACGTCTGCGTCGTCGTCGACACCTGTACGTTCCCCGCGGGTTGCCCTGCCCAAGGCGCCTCGTTGCGGATCTGCGTGATGTTCCCCACCCGGTCGTAGTCGTACCGTCACAGCAAGTCCGGGCCCGACGAACGGGACTCCCTCTACATCGAGGTGACGTGCGCTCGTTCGCCCGTGAGCGCGGGTGGCGCCGAAAGGAACCCTTCAGCCGGGAAATTCCGGGGCGCCCCGCAGGGGCGCTTCGACGTCACAGTTCCAATCCAGCGCCATTTCCAGAGCTCTATATCGAACGGAGCAGGGCAGCGCGAGCGACCCGACTCCGGCCCCCTGACTCGGACGGTTCAGGTGCCCGGCGCGGTCAACGAGAATGTTCGCTCACGGCAGCTCGAGCGCGTAGAGACCCGCGCGCTTGCCTTCCGTGGCGGCGTCGCCTTTTTGAAGAAGGAGCCGCACTTGGCCGCTTTCGAGGAGCTCGTGTCCGAGCGCATAGTGGCTCTTTTTCGTCGCGGACTCGAACGACTCCTCGAGCGTGAGGGGCTCGCTGCACGCGGGTTTTCCGGTGGACGTGATGGCGCAGAGCACCAACTCTCGCTGTGACGTGGTTTCGCCTGGAGCGTCGGGGGACGATGGATCTCGTTCGTAGCGGGTTCGATCGAAAACCAACGCCACGCGCGCGAGAGCACCACTGGGCTTCGACGCGTAAGCCAGGGATTCGATGGATGCCGAGCTGGTGGATGCGCCGCTCACGGCGCTGTTCGTCATGAGGTCGAGAGCGCCGATGTACCAGCCGTCGCCGAGTTTCACGGCAATGGCGTACTCGCCGAACGGTCCCTCGATGCGTCCAATCACCTGGACGCCTTCGTAGGGAGCAAGAGGCCCAAGCGAGCTCGGGCCGCGGAGACCGAGAGCTTCGCTGTCCGCATCCCCGGGAAGGACGCAGATGGACTCTGGGTCGGGACAGAAGGCCGTGGGCGCCTCGAAGGGGCCCTCGAGTAGCTTCGTTTTCAGAACCTTGGGGGGCGCTTCGGGCTCACTGCGAACGGCGGGCTCAGGAGAAGCCGCCGGCTGCCCGTTCGCGCGCGCGCCTGGGGAGCCTGGGGAGCTTGCACCGCCCGCACACGCCCCGATGCAACAAACGCTCACGAAGAGAAACGCGAGCCTTCCCACGCCGAACGACAACTCCGAGATGTTCATGTGGCCTCACCGAACCGCGCTCGAGCCCGTGCGCACACAGGTTCGTTAGGACGAAACCGTACACGACGGCTCGGCGGAGAGCCTCGATATTTCGTCGGCCGGGCGGCTACCCGTTGCGTCTTCCTCGGATCGCAACGTGGTGGCAGTCCGCGCTGTCGCGCGGACGCCGCAACCGAGCGCCCCTCGTCGCGGCGGCGAGTACGAGCTAAGCCGAACGAGGTAAGGAGCACCGATGTCCCCAGCCGCGTGTCGCACGATTCGTTGGACGCCTTGGAACGAGCACGACCGCGGGCTGGAGCACCTGCTTCTCGGCGCGCACGTCGCCGACAGCGTGGTGCTTGCTCTCGACGAAGAGCGTCGTCCGTTTCGGCTCATGTATCGGCTGGCCTGGGACCAAGCCTGGCGCATCGAGAGCGCTGACCTCGTCGTGACGACCGAGCGCACCACGCGGAGACTCAGTTTGCAGACCGAAGGCGACGGCCTTTGGCGCCACAGGGACGGACCGCCGCTGGACGCGCTTTCGGGGTGCCTGGACGTGGACATCTGGCCGACTCCGTTCACGAACACCTTTCCTCTCCGTCGCCAGCCGCTGGCGGTGGGTGAGCGACGGGAGCTTCGTGTGGCTTGGATCTCGGCGCCGGAGCTAAGCGTCGTTCCAGCGCCACAGGCCTATACTCGGCTGGCCGAGCGCCTCTATCTCTTCGAGAGCTTGGACGGCAGCGGATTTCGGGCTGAGCTGCCGGTCGACGAAGACGGCGTCGTGTTGGACTACCCGGGGCTCTTTCGGCGGCTGGCTGCGACTCCCTAGGTCGTGCCGGAGTCCTTCGATGCGCGCCGCCGATCCCGCGTCGTCGTGCCCCGCGCACGCGCTGGCCTCGGTGCGCGACGCGCCGCGCGTCGGAGGTGCTGCTGCGCAAAACGCCTCTCAGAACGGGCTCTTCGGAACGACCGAAAACCGCTCCGAGACGTCCCCCGCGAGGTGCGCGTCCCGCGGATCGAGGGACATGACCGGAGCCTCTGGCGAAAGATCGAAGCGGCCGAGCTCGAGCCAAATCAGGCTCGGGTTCGTCGTGAGCTCGAAGAAGTAGCGGCGGTTCTCGAGGTCCAGCACCGTGCGGTACTCGGTGTTGTAAACGCTACCGGGCTCCTTGTACGGCGCGCCGAAAGGCACCGAGACGTTTCTGGCGATCGCCATCACGAAAGCCACCGCTTGCCGAGCGTCGGTCGGCTCGGGGAGCGCCTTGCAGTAGTACGCAGCCCGCACGAAGCGATCGCGCGAACTGACGTTTCCTGGGAGGGCCGTTTCCCGCGTCGCGTTCGTGAAGTCTTGCTTGCCCAGGAACGCGAGGTGCTCGTCGTACGGCGGGTCGTTCGTCATGACGACGTACTTCCGACCATGGTAGACTTTCCGCTCTCCGGCGACGAACTCGATGATCGCGGAGTCGCCTCGCGCGTCCTCCACGGCCACGTGCACGGGCGACTCGACTCCGAGCGCCTTGACACTCACGATCTCGACGGAGTCGAGCAGCGCGAGCGCTTCCTGCACGTCCGCCGCCAAGTCCAACCAGAGCTGCAGCCAGAGCGCCGCGTTGACGGCCGGGCGTTTGCCCGTGCGAGCGCCGAAGTCGCAGCTCGTGAAGTACAACATGTGCACCCCGAGCCCGCGCTCGTTCATGCCGTCTGCTGCGCCCATGTCGTACGCGGACGAAACCACGCTTCCGTACTTCGAAGTCCACCGGAAGGACTCCGCTTCGCTCACGACTCGCTGGGCGCCCAGCGCTCCACCGTCGCGCCGCAGCCCACGTGGAAGAACGTAGAGCCGAGGCTGCGTGGAGTCGGGCCAATCCATCGTTCGCCCGACGAACACCCCGAGCGAGTTGTCATTCCAGAGAATCCTCGTGCACATCCTCGGCCCCCCCTTCCTCTGACGTCGACGATCCCCCACCTCGGGGTCCCCGCAGAGTGGCCAGGAGGCGGAAAGGACGCCTTTTGCGTCAGTTTCCCCCGGATTGGTGGAGCCTTCAAACGCCGCGCTCCCCCTGCCCGCGGGAGCGGCCGTGCGCCGGGTCCCTGCGCCGAGGAACACCCGAAAAGCGCAGAGGGCGGGAGCAGGCAGGCTGTGCTAGACGAGGGCCCCACCCGATTTTTTTCGAGGAACTTCGCGAAATGAGCACGCCCGAGAGCAAAGAACCCGAACTCATGCAAAAGCTCGTGTCCCTGTGCAAGCGCCGGGGCTTCGTCTTTCAGAGCTCGGAAATCTACGGCGGCCTCAAGAGCGCCTACGACTACGGTCCGATGGGCATCGAGCTCAAGCGGAACCTCATGAACGAGTGGTGGACCGCGATGGTCACCAAGCGTGAGGACATCGTGGGGCTCGAGTCGTCCATCGTCATGCACTCCGGCGTGTGGCAAGCGAGCGGTCACCTCGCCAACTTCAAAGACCCGCTGGTGGATTGTTTGGTGTGCCAGGAGCGCTTCCGCGCGGACAAGGCCCCCAAGGTGGAGCAGGGTCACGAAACGGTGATTGAGCTCGCCGACAAGGGCCGCGCCAAGGACGCTCACGACAAGCTCATCGCGCTGGGTCACACGCACCTGAAGCGCGACGGAAAAACGCTGCAGGGCGCCGTCGCGGGCGACCGCGGCTACGTGTGCCCGAACTGTGGCTCGCCCTTTTTGAGCGCCGAGCGCGACTTCAGCGGCATGTTCCGCACCAGCCTCGGCCCGGTGGATCCCATCAAGGGCGTCATCGAGGCGGTCAAGGCGGGCGCGCTGGAAGGCAAGAGCGACAAGGAGCTGCGCGCCCTGGCGGAGGACGTGCTGGCGAGCTCGGCGGTGTATCTGCGCCCCGAAACGGCGCAGGGCATGTTCGTGCAGTTTCAGAACGTGCAGCAGAGCCAGTCCATGAAGGTGCCGTTCGGCATTGCTCAAATGGGCAAGAGCTTCCGCAACGAGATCACGGTGGAGCACTTCATTTTCCGCTCGTGTGAGTTCGAGCAGATGGAAATGGAGTACTTCGTGCCGCCGGGCGAGGGCCCCAAGTACCTGGAGTACTGGAAAGACCAGCGCATGGCTTGGTGGACGAGCATCGGGCTTTCTCCGGAAAAGCTCAGCTTCCGCAAGCACGAGGCGAGTGAGCTGGCGCACTACTCGGACGGCACGTTCGACGTGGAGTACGAGTTCCCCTGGGGCTGGGACGAGCTCGAGGGCATCGCCTCACGCACGGACTACGACCTGAACG
>JAEYVE010000188.1 GCA_023432025.1 Pseudomonadota bacterium | reverse complement strand
CTCCTCTCGAGCTCTCGAATGGCGGGAGCTTCTTCAGTCGCAGTACTCGTCAGTCGTAGTACTCGTTGCCCAGGTGCGTGATGAGGTTCTCTCCCATCAGCCAGCGCAGCGTGTTCTTGAGCTTCATCAACTGAATGAAGAGATCGTGCTCCGGATAGAGGCCGGGAGGCGTCTGTGGGCTCTTGAAGTAGAAGCTGAGCCATTCCTGAATGCCGCGGAAGCCCGCGCGCCCTGCCAGATCCATGAACAATGCCAGGTCGAGCACCAGCGGAGCCGCCAAAATGGAGTCACGGCACAGGAAGTCGATTTTGATCTGCATGGGGTAACCGAGCCATCCGAAGATGTCGATGTTGTCCCAGCCTTCCTTCTCGTCTCCGCGCGGCGGGTAATAGTTGATGCTGACCTTGTGATACACCTTGCTGTAGAGTTCGGGGTACACGTCGGGCTGCAGGATGTGCTCGAGCACACCCAGCTTGCTCACCTCTTTGCTCTTGAAGTTCTCGGGGTCGTCGAGCACCTCGCCGTCGCGGTTGCCCAAAATGTTGGTGCTGTACCAGCCGTTGACGCCCAACATGCGGGACTTGAAGCCCGGCGCGAGCAGCGTCTTCATGAGCGTTTGGCCGGTCTTGAAGTCCTTGCCGCAAATCGGCACGCCATTCTTTTTGGCGAGCTCGAGGGCCGCGGGAAAGTCGACGGTCAGGTTGGGCGCTCCGTTGGCGTAAGGCACGCCCTCCTTCAGGCAAGCCCACGCGTAAATCATGGAGTTGGTGATGCTCGGGTCACTGTCCACGAGGCCCTGCTCGAAGCTCTCGATGCTCGCGTGCACCGGGCCGGCCTCCACGTAAATCTCCGTCGATCCGCACCACACGGCGACGGCCCGATCACAGCCCTTTTCTTTCAAGGAGCGGCGAATGTCTTCGCGCACGGCTTCCACCATGTCCGCCTTGCTGCCGCCTGCCTTCACGTGCGTGCCGTGCAAGCGCTTGACGAACTCGGGATAAAACACGGCCGGCATCGGCTTGATGCTCTCGAGCTCGGCGCGAATCGGATCCAGGTGCGTTTGCTTGAGCACTTGCGCGTGCACCGCCGACTCGTAAGCGTCGTCGGGAAACAAATCCCAGCCCGCGAACTCGATGTCCGCTAGCTGTGCGAGCGGCACGAACTCGCTGATCTTGGGGACGCGGTTGTCCGTGCGCTTGCCCAGGCGAATGGTGCCCATCTGCGTCAGCGAGCCCACGGGCTGACCGAGCCCTTTGCGAGCCAAGAGAACGCCGGCGATGAACGTGGTGGCGACCGCCCCCATGCCGGGAAGGAGGACGAGGAGCTTGCCTTTTGGTGGCTGGAGCTGAGTGGGGCGTTCCATGATTTTTCGGGTGGTAACAGGGGGCCAATCGGTATGCAATCAGACGAAGTTGGGGTATGCGCGCGGGCAAATGACGACTCGTGAAGCGACGACGCGCACGGCGGTGCTCTTGGTTGCGGGGATGGGAACTCGGCTCGCGCCGCTTACCGACGATCGTCCCAAGGCGCTCGTCGACGTGGGCGGAGAAACGATTCTGCGCCGCGCGGCACGTGTGCTTCGTGAGCACGGCGTGCGGCGTATCGTTCTTGCCACAGGGTATCGACAAGACGCCATCGAGCGTGAAATCGAAGCCTGGAAGGCGGAGTGGGGCGAGGGAGAGAACGGCATCACCGCGGTCATTGCGCAGAACGCCGAGTACGCGTCGACCCAGAACTCCGTTTCACTCGCATTCTGTGAAGCAGCGGTCGAAGGCGGCGCGTTCTTCAAGCTCGACGGGGACGTGGTGTTTTCTCGTGAGGTGCTCGAGCGGCTGGACGATTCTGGCGCCGAGCTCGCCGTCGCAGTGGACGGCAAACGTCCGTTGGACGCCGAAGCCATGAAGGTGACGACGGACGGGACTCGCATCACGGCCTTCGGCAAACAGCTTCCGGTTCAAGGCAGCGCGGGTGAAAGTATCGGCATCGAGCGCCTCTCCGCGAGCGCCGGCGCACGCGTCTTCACGGCGCTCCGCGCCGCCATCGGAAAGGGCGTGACCAACCGGTACTACGAGGACGTGTACAGCGATCTGATTTCGGCCGGGCAGCTCACGGCGGAGGCCCTCGAGGTTGGAGATCTGCCTTGGACGGAAGTCGACGATCCGTCCGATTTGGCGAACGCTCGCGAGCTCGTTCGCACGCGGTTGGCGCGCTCAACCGAACGTGGTTGAGGTAGCTCGTTTGGGGGGCGCGGACGCGCGTCGACGCTGGCGCTGCCTTTCGACGCGAAGCGGCGTAGTGCGGGAGCACCGGCCTGCGCCGTGGAGTGCCTCCCCGGCCCGCGGATAAGGGCGACTTCTTGGCGCTTCGAGGAGCCTTCGGGTGCGTGGGAGGAACCCGTCTGCCGCGCGTAGCGTACGGCCGGCGAGCCACCCCGAAAGGTGCCTCTCGAGCGGGTAACACCGCGAAAGAAAGGTAGCAGTCGGGTTGGTACCACCCTTGCAGTATTGAACCTCGGTCGTCCGCACCTTCCCCGGAGCGGCCTCGAAACGAAGCAAATCCTCTCAATCCACCCCTCGTGCAGGGTCCGACCCACTGTAGCAAGAACGCCACACTGTGACGTTCCAGTCACACTGGGTCGGCTGGCCTAAGTAACGGATTGATAAAGGGTTTGCCCCGTTCGAAAGGCGCGTGCTAGTCAGGCGCGCCAAATGGGCAGGAGTCCCGAGAAATTCTGATGACGCCTCAGCGAGTTACCCGAGCGATCGTTTTGGCGGCTGGTATGGGCTCCCGTCTCCGTTCCGGCGGTGGCAGTCCCAAGCCGCTGCGCGACGTGGCCGGAGTCCCCCTGCTTGTTCGCGTGCTGCGTTCTCTCGAGACCGCGGGCATTCGAGAAGCGGTCATCGTGGTCGGCTTCGAAGGCGACGCGATTCGTCGACGGCTGCAGCGTGAGCCGAGCCTCGGGCTCGAGCTTCGCTTCGTTCGCAACGACGACTACGAGCGCGCCAACGGCGTTTCGCTCCTCAAGGCGGCGAGCTTCGTCGACCAGCCCTGCATCCTCACCATGTCGGACCACCTCTACTCGCCCGAGCTCGTGGAGCGGGTGATGGAGGCGGCGCCGCTCGACGGTCGCAGCGCGCTCGGCGTGGACTACGACATCGAGCGCTGCTTCGACATCGATGACGCGACGAAGGTGCTCACGCGCTCGGACGGCAAGTCGACCGGCATCGCCAAAATCAGCAAGGAGCTGACGGAGTTCGACGCGATCGACACCGGCGTGTTCCTCATTGGGCCGGCTTTCATCGACGCGCTGCGTCAGGTGGAGGCGGAGCGAGGTGACGCGTCGTTGAGCGACGGCGTGCGCCGCATGGCCGAGCAAGGGAACTTCTTCGTGCAGGACGTGGGCGACGTGCGTTGGATCGACGTCGACACGCCGCAGGCTCTGGAGCGCGCAGAGGCAATGCTTCGCGTGTTCGGTGAGCAGTTCGGAGACGTTCCGGGCAGCCTGCCACCTCCGCCGCCCATCGATCCTTCGACCATCGAGCAGTACGCCCCGAGCTGGGTGCGCGCAGCGCAGCCGTACAACGAGGACCACTTCGCCCTGGCCGACAGCATGGAAAATGCGGCGCGGCTCATGTCGAACGAAAATCCGTTCGGGCCGAGCCCGCGCGTGATCGCTGCCATCGTGGAGGCTGCCACGCTCGGGAATCGTTACCCGGGCGGCTCGGCGGAGCTGCGTCGTCGCCTCGCGGAGCGAGACGGCCTCGTCGAGAGCAACGTGATTCTGGGCGCGGGCTCGACCGAGCTCATCGACGTCATCATCCGCACCTTCGTCGGCCCCGGCGAAGAGGTGCTGCTCGGCGTGCCGACCTTCAGCATGTACGAGGCTCGCACGCGCACGACGGGCGGCATTCCGGTTCTCATCCCCGTGACGGAAACGGGCGACTACGACGTGGGCGGCATCATTCGCCGCGTGAACGAGCGCTCGAAGCTATTGTTCTTGTGCTCGCCGAACAACCCCACGGGTCGTCGCATTCCGGAAGAGGATCTGCGTCGCCTCCTCAGCTTGGGGCTGCCCACCGTCATCGACGAGGCGTACGGCGAGTTCGGCGAGGGCTCGACGCATTCCCACTTGTTGCGCGAGTTCCCGAACGCCATCGTGCTGCGCACCTTCTCCAAGGCTTACGGCTTGGCGGGGATGCGGCTCGGTTACGCGCTGGCTCACGAAACCATCATTCACCTGCTGCGTCGCGTGAAGGTGCCGTGGAACATTCCGTCCGTCACCATTGCGGCCGCTTGCGCGCTCTTGGACGAGCAGAGCGAGTTCACGGGGCGCATGAACGAGATGGAGCAGCTGCGTCAAACGTTGGCGGCGGGTATCTCGGCGATCCCGGGGCTGCGCGTGCTGCCCGGCGAGGGCAACTTCGTTCTCATCGACGTGGCGGACACGGGACGGCGCGCTCGGGATCTCGTCGCGGCGCTCTTGTCGGACGGCGTCCTCATTCGTGACTTGAGCGCGCATCACTCGACGCAAAATCACGTTCGGGTCACCGTCGGTACGGCGGAGGACAACCAGCGTTGCGTGTCCGGCTTGGCGCGCGTGCTCTCGACGCCGCGCCACGCGACGCCGGCGTACGTTGCCATCGGCACGGCCGAGTAAAGCGGTTCGCGAGCGGCGCGAGCCGCACCGAGCTTCGAGAGCGGCGGGCGAGAGCCCGCCGTTCTCATTTTTCGTTCAGGGAAACGACGCGAGCCGCCCGTGGTCACGAGCAGCCGAACCTCGTGATAGCCTCGCTCGGGTGAGGCGCTTTTGGCTGATGGGTCGCTCCGTGCGCGGCGTGGCGCTGGCGTCCGCGTTGGGCGCCGGTGTGCTCACGCAGGTCGGCGCTGCGGAAGGCTTCAGCTACCCGGGTGAAGCGGCGCGGCTCGAGCATCGTCTCAGCTTGCCCGATGCGGCGGAGCGCTCGAAGGCTGCGAGGGAGCTTGCGCAGTTGCCTGCCTCGTCGGCGCGTCCCGTCATTCTGCTGGCGCTCGGTGACGAAGACGTGTCGGTGCGGCTCGCGGCAGCGCAAGCTGCCGCGAGCCTGCGCTTGCGCGACGTGGGCGCGCTGGTGATCGAGTGGCTCGTCGAACGCGACGCGCGGCTGCGACAGGCAGCGACCGAGCTGCTTCGGTTCGGACCGGCTCCGAGCGCGGTGGAGCCCCTTGGCCGCGCGCTGTCGGACGTGGACCAGCGGGTCAGGTTGGGCGCGGCAGACGCGCTGGGCGCGTTCGGAAAGGGCGGGGAGCTCGAGGACGCACGAGGCAAAGCCGCGGTCGCTCTTTTGGGCCACTTGGACGACAGCGAACCGCGGGTGCGCGTCGCCGTGCTCGACGCATTGGGCAAGCTGGGCGACGCGCGCGCCGTGCTGCCGCTCGTGTCCAAGCTTCAAGATCCGGAACCCGAGGTGCGCGTCGCGGTGGCGCGGGCACTCGGGGTCATCGCCGATGGCCGAGCGACGAGCGCGCTCGTGGTTGCGCTTGGCGATCGAGACGGCCGCGTCGCGGCGCAGGTTGCTCGCGCGCTCGCTTGGACCGGAGAGACGAGCGCCGAGCCGTCGCTCTTGGCTCTCGCCGGCGGAGCGTCGGACGTGGCGGTGCGCAGAGCATCGATACGTGCGTTGGGGCTGATGGGGCGCCCCGAGGCGCTCACGCGTTTGGCCGAGCTCTTGGCGGAGCCGAGCGTGGCCCGAGCAGCGGAGGAAGCGCTCCGGAGCGCAGGGGAGCGCGCGAAGAACGCGCTTCAGAGCTGCGTCAATTCGCCGTTGGGCAAAACGAACGCGATCTGCGCGCGCCTGCTCGCCGTGCTCGCCGGAGCAGAAGCCGTTCCGGAGATCGTGGAAGCCCAACGTCGAGGCGTCTTGGAGCCGGCGAGCGCGGTTGCCGCTCTGGCCGGCACGGGTGCCCCGGAGGCGATGGTCGTCGCTCTCGAGCTTCTCGAGCATCCGGAAGCCCCAGTACGGAGCGCCGCGCTCGCTGCTTTGGTCGAGCTTCTCGAGATGCGTGGACCGGATCCGCGCGCGGCTGGGCCGCTCATCGAGCTCTACGAAGGGACCCCACTGCCGCCGTCCGATCGTGAGCCATTTTTTCGGGCTTTGGGGCTCTCTCGTGCCCCCGAAGCAGCGACGTTTCTGGCTGGCCTCGCGGGCGCGACGAACCACGAGATGCGCCTCTTGGCGGTGCGTGCGCTCGGTGACGTGCCAAGCGCAGCCGGGGACAGCGCGCTCTTGTCGGCGCTTGCGGACGCTTCCGGTGAGCTTCGGCGAGCCGCCGCGCTTTCGCTGCGCGCCTCGGGCGGTGCCGAGAGCGTTCGTGAGCTGATTTCGCGGTTCGCGTCGCTAGGCGGCCAAGATCGCTCGGCGACGGCGCTCGCGCTCGGTGGCCCATTGTCTCGAGCGAACGACGAACGCTCCACGCTCGAGGTGGCGCGTTTGGTGGAGCGGGCGCCCCCCCCGGCGC